>NZ_JAFZKX010000001.1 GCF_017551775.1 Fibrobacter sp.
CTGGGCGACGACCATGCCGTTGTAGCCCATGTAGGTCGCGTTGTCGACCACCACGCGCTCCAGCGGGAGCTGCGTGCCGTTGGCCCAGATCTTCGTGATGTAGCCGCCCTCGGTGATGTGGGCGTGGCCCTTCACGAACACAGTGCTGCTCGGCTGGTCGATTTCTACGTAACTACCGTTAGACACATTGAACGGAGCATCCAAAGTAACTTCAAGCTGGTAGTCGGCCTTCTTGGTCGACATTTCCGACTTAGACGGGCTATACCCCCATACGAATTCGTCCTTGCGGTAAACGGAAACGTAGGGATTTATAGGAGCAAGGTCTTCGTCGCCAAAATTCTTGGGCAGGCACGGGATACCTGCAAAATCAGCATAGTCGCCGTTGGCCTTGCTGTGCGGCATCCAGCTCCAGTCACCCGGATTCTGCGGCAAGTGATCGCCTGCCTGAGATTCCCATGTTCCGTTATCGTTACAGTAGAACCGCTTCTTGGGCGTATCGTTCATCAGGTCCAGATGCGGTTCCCATTCGCTACGCCTGTCGAACATCACGTCGATTCTCATGCGGCTCGATGACTTGATGACGGTCGAGCCAAGCGGAATCGGGAAATACCATTGCCACGTACCGTCCGTCGGGTCGTAGGTGTCCTCAATCTTCTTCGGGAAAGTCAGACGGAAAAGCCCGTCCAATTCAGCCTGGGTTTCGGGAGAGCAGGACAAATTAAAAGCGGCTTCATTGTAGGCCTGGCAAATATCGCGCCTGATTCCGACATCGTAATAGATATCATCGGTACCGCGCATATAAAGGCGAAGGGTCAGGCTGTCAAACGGGCGTTCCTCGTTATTGATGACATTGATTTCCAGCGCAGGCATCGGGGACCACACGTACTGGGACATGCGAACCGCAAATTTATACTGCATCACTGGTGTCGTAAACTTCAACATATTGTTGCCAGAGGAATCGGTATTCGTATAGACACCGTTACTTTCCACCGCATAGTAGTATGTGGTCCTTTCCTTAAGCCCACCAATCTTTACATAATGGAACTTGGTCGGCACGCCGGAAACATCCGCATTGCCCGCTCCGGTATTGTGGGCAAATTCGTTCGGATTCGTATGCGGAACCGTATCCCAGTACACCTTGGATTCGTATTCGCCATTCGGGGTGTACCACATGATTTCGGCACTGTCCGCGCTCAGGTTGCAAACCGTAACATTCTGGATGTCCGCATTCTCGACCATATTGAGAGTCGTAAAGCTGAACGGAACCTGCAGGCTATCCACTAGCCATTTTTTCGAGGTATTTCCGCTTCTCGGGTTCGTCGACGTCGCATAGAAATAGTAAGTCGTTCCCGGCAACAGGTCGCGCAATACAATCTGGTGATTGTTAGACAGAGTCTCGGAAGAAACAATCGTAGGTTGTGCAACGTTGTCCGCAGTATCAAGCGCAATATAGGCATATCCGTTCAGGTCGAGTTTCACGACAACGATAGCCGAGTCCATGCTCACGTGACGGATTTCCACCTTCATCGACGGTGCGCGATTGAGGTCTTCTGATTTAGAAAGAATGACCGTAGCCGGCAAAAAGTTGGAAACGGCATCGATACAGGTGTTTTCCGTCAGGTGATAGTCATCGAAATGAACAGTCAGGTCATCCATTCCCGACCCATGCTTTGCCGGGCCCAAGCCACCCACCGGCGGGCGGTACTTGTACGTATCCGTAATTCCGGCAACATTCTTTCCTTCTGGGTTGGAACCGCGGTGATGCGGGTGCGAATGGTTCTTGTCCCCCACGCCATACACAAGAGATACATCCCACGGGTTCATGCCGAGGAAATAGTTCATGTGCGAAACAGCGAGATTTAAGATTTCTTCCGATTTCCAATCCTGGAAAGTCCCTGTCTGGGGCATGGATACATTTTCCAAGTCCTTTGTTACGTCGTAATACGCCAACAGTTCAAAGATGTTGGAGGCTTCGTATTTTGTCCACCACTGTTCAGGATTTACGGAGTTTGTCAATCCCCAAACCGGATCGTAAGTCACCGTGGCCCCGACCCAACTGGCTTGCCCCGAAGGAAGCAGAATTATTTGTGATCCACCCGACATGACAGCACCAAGATTTGCCGCCATGGTAAAGGCGACATCCTCGACGTAAATCATCCTCTGTTCGTCCGAAAGGCCATAGGATTCAGCCTTTTCGCGGGTTTCCAGAATCAGTTTATAGAAGGCATAAAGAGCACTCGTGAAAAGGCTAGCCCAGTCGGATGCTGCAGTCCCTTTAAGGAAAGAAGCCTCTTGATAAGCGAACCATCCACCATTGAACATACCAGCGCCCTTCTTGTCGGCATTGGCAAAGTCCTTCTTCGTCTGCCCACTCGCCATGGAAGATTCCTCCACGGCATCGTTCAGGTACTTCTTCTCGCCAGTCGCATAGAAAAGCGCTATTGCGGCCAATCCCATTTCATCATAGAACTTGGTCGCACCGCTATAAGCCATCGTACTTGCGTTACCCTTCTTTGACTTGCCGTATTCATAAAGTTCCCTTGCCACCTTCAAGCACTTCTGCGCAAATGCAGAATCCGGAGAAATCAAGGATGTCGTATCGGAATACCGCTTGGCCAACATGGCCAAGCCTGCTGCGAAGTTGCCTCCGGCAGAACTCAAGAGCTCTGCATCTGAATCGGGATGATCATCACTTCTCAGGATTCTGCTCGTAGGCCCGCCCCTATCGTGGAGAGTTCCGTCCTGAGCCTCGGGAGGCCCCCACCATCCATGGTCTGCGCCGAAACTGCCAACAGAGACCGGCATCGCAGAAATCACGCCGTTCGCGGCATCGTAGGCCTTCAACACATATTCGGCACCGAACCTCGCTTCCCTGAGAATATCCGGCACCCCGTCGGTATTCTGCGTTTCGCTCTGGTTAAACGCATAGTTGTCCTGGTCACGTTCCGCATAGACGGCATCCATAAGCGCAAGCTGGACAAAACTATAGGCAATCGTCTGGCTTTCCTTAAGGTGGTCGCCACAATCGTACCAGCCGCCCGTCATGTCCACGTTGGCGAGCGAACCGTCCTTCAGGTGACTAGGCTTATGGAACCACGATTCGGAATTGCCGCTACGGTTCACGCCATAGAACTTGAGCACCGCATCGCGCAGCATGGAATACACCCTGTCGCTGATGATAAACGTAGACGAATACTCGTCCCCCACCTTGATACGGAGGCGTTCATTTTCGGGCAGACCCTCGGGGAGTTGACCCTTCTTGAGAGCCCCCGCAGGGCCAGTACCGGAGACCGTATAGCGAGTGTCACCGCCCGTCGTTATCTGGGCGTTGTTCGAAGCCCTGATAGTCAGGGATGACGAAACACTGTTGGCGAGCGTTTCGGAGAAAGCCCCTTGCCCAACGACATCGCCAGCCGCATTGACTACCTGGAAACTCGTCGCCGAACCGACGTAATAGACCGGCTTGTCGACATCTTGCGGGCGGTAACCAGCCTGGTTGACGCGTATAGGCGAAATATCCACCAGCATAGCATCGATAAAAGCCTGGTTCAACGTATCCGGAATAAACTCGTTAGGCGCATACGCCGCCGGAGTGTTAATGTCTGGCAGGGAATTACGCTTAGGGCCAGCAACAAAACGGTTCGTGAATACAGTACTGTCCCACGAAAGCGGCCATACCGGCCGTATTAAGTCATATGGTGTCGGCTGTTCCTGGCCTTCAGCAAGAGCCGCCACAACAGCAAGTAAAATGGCAACAAAACCATTCTTTAAGGACATAAGTCCCCTCCTATTTTTTTATTCCAAACAAGATAAATCTACTTTCAAAAACCTCAATCCATATCGAGTTATTTTTTTCATAACAAAAAAGTGTTCCCTAAAAGTTCTCGCACGGTTCTCGGCCCTCTTTTCAACCTTGACTTACCCCAAAAGAAACAAAAAAAACTCATAAAAAGCATGAAACATGTAGACTGGATATTCGACTCCAGCCACAAGATTTCCATTTGCTATCTTTCGCATCATGAAGAAAATCGCATTTCAGGGCCGTCGCGGGGCCTATAGCGAAAGCGCCGCCTACCACCTGTTCGGAAACGACATCGAGGTTGTCCCGATGGACACGTTCGAACAGATTTTCCAGGGCATCGAGACCGGTGCCGTAGACGGCGGAGCAATCCCCATCGAGAACTCCACCGCAGGTTCCATCTACGACAACTACGATTTGCTCTACAAGTGGCGCCACCCCATCGTAGGCGAAGTCAAGCTCCAGATTTCGCATAGCCTGTGCGCGCTGCCCGGAACAAAACTCGAGGACTTGAAAGAAGTGCTGAGCCACCCGCAAGGCCTGGCGCAGTGCAGCCGATTCTTCGGGCGCAACCCGAAAATAAAAAGCACCGCTTTCTATGATACAGCAGGAAGCGCCGAAGAGATTGCGCGCCGCGGCGATAAAACCGTAGGCGCCATCGCGAGCGCCTACGCCGGCAAGTTCTACGGCCTGGATATATTGGCCGAAGGCATCGAGAACTTGCCGGGGGTGAACTTCACCCGGTTTTACGCCATCCAGAAGACGGCGAACCCGCTCCCCGAAACCGGCAAAATCAAGACGACGCTGCTGTTCATGTTGAGCGACTCCGGAAAGTCCGGCGCATTGCATGCCGCCCTCGGGTGTTTCGCGAAACGCGACCTGAACCTCACCCGCATCGAGAGCCGCCCGCATCCCGACCGCCCGTGGGAATACATTTTCCACCTTTCCTTCGAAGGAAGCCCGAAAGATGCGACCGTCATCGAGGCACTCGAGGAACTGCAGTCCTACTGCGACTTCGTGTACCGCCTCGGAAGCTTCCGCGAAGGCACAACGGAGAAGTTGAGTTATTAGAGCCGCATCGCGGCAGTTCCTAGTTACTAGTTGCTAGTTATTAGTTTAAAAAATCGCGGCTACGCCGCCAAACTATGAACCAGTGACCAATAGCCAGCGACTAACAACTAAATTAGAACTATAAACTACGCCGCAGGTGCCTACACTTCACTCCTCACATTTCACATCGCGCCGGAGGCGCACCAAATTATGTACGAACGTACCGACCGCAAATTCAACGAATACCGCAACCTCAAGATGACCACCGGGTTCATCTCCAGCGCCGACGGTTCCGTCCTCATCGAGATGGGACGCACCCGCGTCATCTGCAACGCGACCCTCCTCCCGAAGGTTCCCGACTGGCTCGCCGGACGCGGCACCGGATGGATTACCGCCGAATACAGCCTGCTCCCGCAGAGCACGGGCAAGCGCGTGGAACGCGAGCGCAAGGGCGCGAGCGGCCGCACGCAAGAAATCCAGCGTCTGGTGGGCCGCTCGCTGCGCGGCGCAGCCGACCTGGCAGCACTCGGCGAGAACGCAATCGTGGTCGACTGCGACGTGATCGAAGCCGACGGCGGCACGCGTACCGCAAGCATCATCGGCGGCTTCGTGGCCCTTGCGCTCGCACTCAAGAAAATCAAGGAACGCCTCGGCATTACCGCTCAGATCTTAAAGCACGGCATTACCGCCATCTCCGTGGGTGTCGTCGGCGGCAAGCCGCTCTGCGACCTCTGCTATGTGGAAGATTCCGCAGCCGACGTCGACATGAACGTCGTGATGCAGGACGCGGCGAACTTCATCGAAGTGCAGGGAACGGGCGAACATGCGAGCTTCGACCGCAACATGCTCAACACGCTCCTCGACTTGGGCGAGAACGCGTGCAAGGATATTTTCAAGAAGCAGATGGAACTTATCGGCGGCGAACTGCCATAAAATTCAACAGAAACCTGTTCGACCATTCAAGCTTAAACACTCGCGGCCTCCCAAGGGAGGCCGCGTAATTTTTATTCTTCTTCGTTGACAGTCACTTGCGTGCCATCGATGTCCGCGCTGATGCCCGAGCCGCTGGCCCTGATTTCGCTTATCTTGAACGAACCTTCGTGATTGCCATTCTCCAGTTGCGCTTCAAAACGGAGCGTCGTCATGTAATCGAAGAAGGCTTCTTCTATCGTAATAGTAGGACCGAATCCCTGCTGTTTGAAGGAGCGCCAGCTCACGCACTTGATAACCAAATTGCCGACATCGCTCGGTCCGACAAGGGTTGCCTGCGGCAGGTCGTATTCCAGTTCCTTTTCCTTCTCCGGCGACATGCCCATCTTCAGGACTAGCGGAACATCAGACTGAACCATATAGCAGGCGCCACCGGTCCACGTCTTTATCTCGGAGAATCCGCCTTCCTCGTCGACTCGGATTTCCACACCGAATACGGCGACACTATCCTGATCGGACTCGCTCGTCAAAGAATCCATCTTGTACGAAACGTAAATATTTTCGTCTTCGTCAGTCTCAATCTGCACATCCAGCTGATTTTCTTCGACTCCGCTGTTGTAATACGGGCGCCAATAGCGAGCAAGCATCACGTTATGTTCGTCCGGTTCCAACGTAGTAGACGAGTCCGGTACGTACGTGGTGGTGTCCGGAATACCCTGCCAAATTGAACTTGAGCTTTTCACATCCGTTTCAGAAGACAGTTCACTGGACGACGAAATGTTATCCGCCAACGCGTTCGTCTCTTCCGTAGTCCCCGCGACAAAAAAAGTACACGAGGCGACCAAAAACGGAAGCAGGCAAAACAGCAGTCTCAGGCGATCAGGCATCCTCGTCCTCCGGCACAGTCCACGAAAGAGGGAACAACTGCAAATTTAACCTATATACTTGCGTAACTTTCTTCGTTGCGTTTGCAATTGTCACTATTCTGCGCCGAAAAGCTTCGAGTTCCTGCACTATCTGTTCATAGGCGGCTCGGTCAACGCCCATGGTAACACCCGAAATGTTTCTGTCCGACAGCGCAAAATCGTCAATGGCAGCGAGGCCGAACTTCGCCATATCACGATGCATGGAACGGATCGCCACAGGCATGACCTCAGAATCACCTTTCAGAGCCTTATCGGTCTGGGTATACCGGCCTTTCCTGTCCTTCTTCAGGAGACCGGCTTTAGTCATAAAACCTAGAGACTCACGAACATCGCCTGCTGAAACCCCCTGACAGCAGAGTTTCGCGATATCCCCAGGTTTCGCCCCTGGCATAATCGGGGCAAGTTCACGAATAACAGGATTTTTCCAGGTCTCGAAATAAGCAAAGGCGTCTTCGTCGACAATTTTAACCTTGTGCTCCCCAGCAATGCTCTGCATTTCGTCATACGCCTTTTTACGTTCGTAGTCCGTCTTGACATGGGCATACTTGACCATAGTGCGGAAATAATCCACTTCGTAACCCACCAGCCTCATAGCCAATGCGGTCCGTTCCACGCCATCGTTCTTTAGTCTCGTTTTCCCCTCACAAACGAGCTTCAAATACGTCGGCGAAACGAAACCGGCCAGCCGTGCAAATTCACGCCACGTAAACGCGGACGTCCTCTTCCTTTCATCATAGAAGTCCTGCATATAGCGGCGATAATCCACATAGTCGGTTATCGGTTTCATTGTATTATGAATATAACTTATTTTTTCCCGTTTGCCAATATTTCGAGATACAAAAATTGCGTTTTTTGAAAAATTTCGTTGTTTTTTGTTGTAGATTAAAAAATCCGGAAAAACATGATACAAAAACGCTCAAATCCGCACAAAAAACGGCAGCCCATGAAAAAAGCAGCGACAAAAAATCCCGGACCCAAGGCCCGGGAACACGGAAAAAGACGCTTCAGGCGCCCCTTACACCTTCCAATCGCAGAAATTTTTCAGCATGGCGAGGCCCACGTCGCCGCTTTTTTCCTGGTGGAACTGGCTTGCGATCAGGTTATCCTTGCCGATGAGCCCCTGGAATGTCTGGGAGCCGTAGGTCGTTTCGGCAAAAGCGTATTCCGCGGGCACCACCGGATGGTACGAATGCACGTAGTAAAAGTCGCAGCCGCTGCGGATTCCCTTCATAATCGGGTGCTCGCGGGTGAAATTCACCTGGTTCCATCCCATGTGCGGAATCTTGAGGCCGGACTCGTCCTTGAAGCGCACCGCCTTGCCGGGAATAAGACCGAGAGTCTTCACGCCCCCGTCTTCCTCGCTCTCTTCAAGGATAATCTGGCATCCGATGCAGATGCCGAGAACCGGGTTGCCCGCCTTCACCACCGCCTTGATGGCATCGCCGATGCCCGTACGGGTAAGCGTTTCCATCGCGGATGCCGCAGCACCTACGCCCGGGAAAATCAGGCGGGTCGCTTTCGCGATTTCATCCGCATCGCGGCTGGACTTCGCATCCACGCCGATATGCGAGAGAGCGTTCATCACGGATGTCAGGTTGCCTGCATTGTAGTCGACGACGATTACGGACATGGAGCCTTCCTTATGGTTAAGACCCGTCAAAAATAGAAAAATTTATGCAAGAAGCAGGAACAAAAAAAAGCTGGTGCTGTCCATACAGGGAAAACAGCTACCAGCAAAAATTACTTGTTCAAGAAATCGAGCGCTTCGCCAGCGAGTTCCACGCAGCGGTTGCACGGGATAACGGCATTCGGGCGAATCTCCTTGCACTTGGTGCAGTTTTTCGCTCCGCGCCGGAAAAAGTCTTCCAATGATTCCGCATGGTCGGGCTGCATCATCTTAGCAGCATAGAGCGCACCGCAGGCTCCCTCAGGGGCACGGCCGCCACCGAAATTTCTGAACATTTCGGCAGCCTCCACCGCTTCAGCCTCGGATTTACCCGTGGCGCGCGCATAGCCATAAGCAACCGACATCGCGCAGTTTCCGCGATGTTCGGCATGAAAATTACGAGAAAATTCAGCTATGGCCTTTTCGCTCATCGTACTCGGATGAACTTAGAAGTTGAACGCCAGCTGTCCACCAAAGACATTGTTGATGGGGTCAACCACCGGCACAACGCGCATCTGCAAGGAGTACTGTTGTCTCATCTTGTAGCTGTTGAGCTTGTCTTCATAGCGTTCGGCCCTGCGCAGCTTGGTTCCGCCAACAATCTTGACGACAGCACCCGTGGTAAACACGGCAGCGCCAGCAAACGTGGCAAGGTATCCGACGAGCACCATTGCGGCATCTCCGCCATCGGCTTCGCAGTAATCATCGTAGTAAGAATCTTCGACGCAGTTGTCAACGGCCGAAGCAAAGCCAGCGACCATCATGGCAATACCGACACCAGTAGCGATACCGCCACCAATCATCATGCCGTTACCAGCCCTGCGCATTCCACGACCGGACTGCGTATACCTGTCAATCAAAGACTGGTAGTAGGCAGTACTGTCGTAGCCGAAAACCGGGTTTGCCTGCTGCACAGGCTGAGCCTGCACGTAGTTCGGCTGCTGTTGCTGCTGACCAGGCATGACAGGAACCGTACCCTTCTCATGGACGATTCCGACCGTCTGTCCCTGTTCGTTAACAACGAAAGTTGTATCCATCTCCTGAGCATTAGCCAGGAGCGCCCCAAAAATTGCTAGAAAGAAAATTATATGCTTCATGACGCTAAAGATAATATTTTTTTTAGCAAATGAAATACAAAAAATTAAAAATTTTAATAAGAACCCCTTACGGATTCTAGAAATTCATGGCCATCATCCCGCCAAATTGCCCATTCACAGGGTCAATCAGCGGCAAAACCTGCATTTCGAGGGTATAACCCTGCTTCATCTTGTAATGGTCAAGCCTATCCTGGAAACGTCTTGCCCTACGCAATTTGGCCGACCCCACCCCCTTAAGGACAAAGCCCGCCGTGAATACGGCCGCTCCGCCAATCATCATGAAAGCACTTGAAAACTCAACGACATCGTTGAAGGCATAATCCTGATTTCTCCAGTTCTGATCCGTCATCAAAAAGGCAAGCGCTCCGATTCCAAAACAAATTCCGCCACCAAGCACCATGCCACCACCGGATTTACGAAAACTTTTACCGGATTCCGTATACCGGTCAATCAAAGACTGATAATAACCCGTGCTATCAACGCCCAAGGCAGAGGCATTTTGCGCCGGCGACTGCGCGGATTGCGGCTGCGCAGCGGATTGGGTCTGCAAGTAAGCCGACAACTGTTGCTGGGTCGGCATGACAGGGAGAGAGCCCTTCTCGTGGACAACCCCGAAGGTCTGTCCCTGTTCATTCACAAAAAAAGTTGTATCCATCTCCTGGGCAAAGGCTGCCAAGGCCAATAACAACGCAATGATTATTGAACGCATAGTCACCACTTAAAACTCCAATAACAGGTTTCCGCCGAACACTTGGTGGATGGGGTTGAATGTCGGCAATATTTCCAGGCTGACGGACTCTCCGTTATTTTGATAAGTGCTAATTTTTTTCTTGAAGAATTCCGCATTCCGGAGTTTTTTGCTACCTGTAAAATAGAATATGGTGCCTGCAACAAGAAAGCCTACGCCCACGCCTGCGCCTATAAAGGAAAAGAATGGAACGGGGTCCGCATCTGTTGGGGGCTCGTAATTGGGATCTTTGCGCTTTTGTTCTTTCGTGTATTCATAATCCCTATGTGCGGAATAAACAAAAATGGGAATATTCACGGCTAATCCTATTCCTCCGGCAATGAAAAATGCTGTGGACATCCCTTTATAGCGCCGCCCTATATGTGTGCTGCGCTCGGCCTTCTTTAAGTAATATGCGTCCAAAGAGTCTTGTGGTGTACTATAGACATACTCTACAGGACCGTTTGAAAAATAATGATCGGGCGGCTGCTGCGCATTAGCCAGAAGCGCTCCCCAAAATACAAGAAAAATAATTATGCGATTCATTATCAACAATGATAACTTTTTTTCTAGCAAACGAAACGCAAAATTTTTTTATCCTCTTGTGAAAATTTAGAGGTTTTTCACTTTTTCAAAGCGGAGGCCAACTTATTCGTTTACATAGAACGTGAACGGGATTGTGACGTTTCCACCGGCCTTGCTTTTCGGAAACATCCAGCTACTCACCGCTTTTACAATGTCTGCGTCAAATTCTGGATAGTCCGTCGTAGAAGACTTGACGTCAACATTTTCTACGGCGCCACTTGCAGCGATTTTCAGATTCAAAACTATTGTACCCTTAAAGACCGGATGTTTCGTTAGTTGCAACTGGCCCACAGCGCCGCCGCGGTCATTAAAGCCAATTTACCAAGATGCTTACTCAAAAACTTCGCCATGCCTATAATATAAAATGTTATATGACAATCATGGACGCTTAGTTTTTAAAATGAAAGTGCCAAGGCCGCGCCGTAGCGCCCGTCCAGAGGGTTCAACAGAGGCAAAACCTGCACCTGCAAATTGACAGATTCTGCATCGTTAAGTTTCCTTCGCTCTAAACAATCCTCTTTCTTTCGATTGTAATTATTGAAATCCCGCTGACGCCTGTTTTTTGCGATGCTGAAACCACCATAAGCAATCCAAGAAGGCAAAAATAAAATTGCAGCGGTAAACGCGGCGACATCCAAAATAACATTCCCGTCTTGGCATCCTTCAGGTCCATAGCAATCTGCGGCGCCTCTAGCGGCAAACACCAAAATCGGGGTAGCGACGGACAATCCTATACTCGTCCAATAAAAAACTTCGGACATAGACTCATTCGCACGAAACCTTTGGTAATTGTCACTGGCTAAACTATCATAATACGCCACCGAATCCACAGGAGCCGTCACATTCGGTTCTTGCGCCAAGCACGGTGCTATCAACAATGCGATACACAACAAAATAATTCTCATACGAAGTAATATAAAAAAATGGATCCTATCGCCCGTTCAGGGCTCCAGGATGACAAAAGAAAAAACTCCGCAAAGAATGCGGAGTCTTTTAAATTCAAAAAACGATTTGCGCAAGCGCGAAATTCTAGGCTCGGAAATGCGAACGCAAGCGTTCGCGCTTCACTCGCCTTACGAATTTTTGAATTACTTGTCAGTGAGCACTGCAACACCAGGCAAGACTTTTCCCTCGAGCAATTCGAGAGAAGCGCCACCACCCGTAGAGGTGTGGGTCACCTTCTTGTCGGCGCCGTACTTCTTGGCAGCCGTAGCGGTATCGCCACCACCGATCACGGTGATTGCGCCAGCAGCGGTAGCTTCGACGATAGCGTCGGCCATGGCCTTGGTAGCCTTTTCGAAGGCTTCGAATTCGAACACGCCGGCAGGACCGTTCCAGACGATGGTCTTGGCGGACTTGATAGCGTCAACGAAGAGCTTGGTGGACTCGGCACCCACATCGAGGCCCATCCAGCCAGCCGGAATGCCTTCGGCGTCAGAGACGGCCTTCGTGGCAGCGTCGGCAGCGAACTTGTCGGCAGCGATGTAGTCGACCGGGAGGATGATTTCCTTGCCGGCAGCCTTGGCCTTGGCCATCAGATCCGGAACGAGCTTGGCGCCTTCTTCGTCAAACAGAGAAGAGCCGATTTCGATGTTGTTGAGAACCTTCTTGAAGGTGAAAGCCATGCCACCGCCGATAATGATCTTGTCGGCCTTGTCGAGGAGGTTGTTGATGAGCTGGATCTTGTCAGCGACCTTGGCACCGCCGAGGATGGCGAGGAACGGACGCGGAGGATTGTTGAGGAC
>NZ_JAFZKX010000002.1 GCF_017551775.1 Fibrobacter sp.
ACGGAACGGCCCGGGAACTCGCCGAAGGCGAGGTTGAAGAACGCATACCGCGGCTCCTTCTTGAGCGCGCGCGGGATTTCTTCGAGCGGGTGCTCCCACCATACCGCTATCGGGAAGCGCGTCCGCGAGAACTGCGCGAACAGGCGGCTCGGTTTGAAGATGAGCATCGTGGAGAGTATCGCCCCGAAATAGTTGTGGAACAGTTCCGTCGGAAACTCGTTGCCCGCGGAATCCAGGAACTTGCCCACCTCCTCATTGTACCCGAGCACGCGGACATGCAGCTTACGCTTCTCGGCTTCAGAATAGACCTTCTGCATGAATTCGAGTTCGCGGTCGCCCAGGCAGTAAAAATCCCCGTTCGGGTTCGAGCGCATCACCAAAAGAATTTCCTTGGCCTTCGGGGCCTGCACCGTGCGGAAATAGAAGCGCCCGCGGCCGCGGCGTGCGAGGATTCCCTCCGCCTGCAATTTTTCGAGGGTGCGCCTCATGGAACCGACCGAGGTCCCGTACCCCATGCAAAGTTCCTTGATGGAAGGGAGCGGAGAATCGGCCGAAAGCTTGCCCGCCTTCCAATCTTCGAGGAGGAGGCGCTCCAGGCGTTCCACCACCTGTTCGTGCACTTGCGGCTCCGGCGGAGCGACCTTCCCGTTGCCCCAGAAATACCCGTTGCCCTGCTCACCGTACGCCTTCTTCTTTTCGATGAGCTTGCGATAAGCGCGGAACACCGTGCATGTCGATGTCGACAGCTGTTCCGATACGCTGCGAACCGAAGGCAGCCTGTCGCCATCCTTGAATTTGGACGCTTCCAGCCACTTGCATATTTCCTCTACCGTCATCTGCGCCTCCTTTTTTCTGCGCACCGATATTGCAAACAACGTTATTTCTTTGTACCAAACAAATACGCTATGACGTACATCACAAAATAACTTGTCTGTAACGTGTTCTTCGTCACATCGGCTTATAACACTAGATACACTTTGGAAAATAATAAAAAAAGCAGTTATCCGTCAAGTTATCTTGACAAAATATCTTTGTAGAAGAACAGGAGGTACTTATGACTAGAAGATTTAAAATAGGGGCATGGGTCGGCGGCGCCGGCTCCTATCCCCAGCCCACGGCAGACAACATTCAGGCCTTTGAAACTTTGCAGGGATCGCACGTCGACTTCGTTAGCCTTTTCGCACTTTTCGATATCAATACCTGGTCCTGGGTGGAACCCTTCGCCGAGACCGCACGCAAGAACGGGTCCACGCTCGTGGTCACCTGGATGCCCAACGGCTACAGCGCACGCGACATCACCAACGGCATGGCAGACCTCTATATCAGGCACTTCGCACAAGACATCAAGAAGTACGGCTGGGAAATCTGGCTGCGCCCGCTGCACGAAGCCAACGGCGACTGGTACGACTGGGGCACGGGCAAAGCCGGCGAGACCAACACCGAAGAAAGCGTGGCCGAGGCATTCCGCCACATCGTGACAATTTTCAGAGAAGAATCCGTCAAAAACGTCAAGTGGGTATGGACGACCAATTCCTCGAACGTCGGCGAAAACACGTCGTTCACGGGAACCTACCCCGGCGACGACTACGTAGACTTTATTTCCATCGACGGCTACAACTGGGGCAACAAAAAATGCTGGTCCAGGTGGAAGAGCTTCTCGCAGGTATTCAAGAAGTCGTATGATGCTCTCGCAGGCATCGACAAACCGCTGTTCATCGCGGAAACCTCGTGCACGGAATCGGGCGGCAACAAGGCCGAATGGATTGCCGACATGTTCAAGGTGCTGCCCGAACAGTTCCCGAGAATTTTTGGCTTAATGTGGTTCAGCCAAAGCAAGAGCTTCGAGGCAGACTGGGCGCTCAATACCTCCAACGCCGCAGTCGACGCCTGGAAGGCGGGACTAAACGCCCTCGCCGGATAACAGTCTTTCTCCTTACTGTTACCGGTCCATCCCGCGGATTCCGGGCTTTGAAAAAAGCCCGGAATTTTTTATCTTTGTAAAAGTCAGTTCGAAATTCCATCCTGACCTTAGGCGGCAAGCATCACCGGACGGAATGCCCCGCAGCCTATAAACCAAAACTAGGAGACCCCAATGCGTTCCGAAGCCGAACTCGAAGGCGTCACCCTGCTCGGGAACAACGCCACCCAGTACAAGACCACCTACAGCCCCGAAGTGCTCGAGAAGTTCCCGAACAAGCATCCGGGCAACGACTACATGGTCACCTTCAACTGCCCGGAATTCACGAGCCTCTGCCCGAAAACCGGCCAGCCCGACTTCGCCGAAATCAAGATCAACTACATTCCCGACCAGTACCTGGTGGAATCGAAGTCCCTCAAGCTCTACATGTTCTCGTTCCGCAACCACGGGGACTTCCACGAGGACTGCGTGAACATCATCATGAAGGACCTGGTGAAGCTTCTGGACCCGAAGTACATCGAAGTCGAAGGGCTGTTCATGCCGCGCGGGGGCATCTCTCTCTACCCGTTCGCAAACTACGGCAAGCCCGGCACCGAATTCGAGGCCATGGCCAAGACCCGCCTTTTCGCCGCCATCGACAGGAGGAAGTAATATGCAGAACGAAATCGTCCTCATCGCCTCCATATTCGCGTTCTTCGGCGGGCTCGTCGCCTTCTTCCGCTTCTTCGGCAAGCAGGGCATCTTCGCCTGGACCGTCATCTGCACCATCGCCGCCAACATCGAGGTGCTCATCCTGGTGCACGCCTTCGGGCTCGACACCACCCTCGGGAACGTCATTTTCGCCTCGACCTTCCTCGCGACCGACATCATGAGCGAGATTTTCGGCAAGAAAGAGGCCAGCCGCTGCGTCAAGATAGGCATCCTCGCGAACGTCACCTTCATATTGATTTCCCAGAGCTGGTTCCTGTACATCCCCGCCGAGGGCGACACGATGGCAGAACCCATCCGCACCGTATTCGCCAACACCCCCCGCGTGATGCTCGCGAGCCTGTTCGCCTACGCCATCTGCGAACTGTTCGACGTCTGGGCCTACCACGCCTGGTGGAAATGGACCGAGAAGAAGTTCGGCGACAAGAAGCGCTTCCTGTGGCTGCGCAACAACGGCTCCACCCTCCTAAGCCAGCTCATCAACGTGGTGGCGTTCAACCTGCTCGCCTTCGCGGGCGTGTTCCCCTGGAACACCATCGTCGAAATCCTCATCTTCGGGTACGGCATCTTCATCGTGACCTCCCTGATGGACACCCCGTTCGTCTACCTCGCCCGCCGCATCGCAGACAAGCACCCCGAACTCCTGAAGGAATAAGCCCCGAAAATTGCAAAAAACTTACGGGATTTTTCCCGAAAAGCTCAAATTGCCCCAAAACAAGCGTTTTGGGGCTTTTACATTAACATATATATATGTATCGAGAAATCGCCGCCCCGTTCCTGCACCCGCAGTCCAAAATTCCGGCACGATGAACTAAATTTTTGCCCGAAAAAATGATTTGGACGATTTTGACATACGTGGTCATAGGCCTCCTCGCCGTATCCGGGCTGTTCTACATAGCCCTCCTGGTGCGCTTTTTCCGCGCCCTCGGTACGGTACGCGACGGCCAGTCCGACGTGGAGCCCAAGCCCGACGTGAGCATCCTGATTTCGGCCCGCAACGAGTCGGCCGGCATCCGCGCCACCCTCGATTCGGTGCTTGCGCAGGAATATGACGGCAAGTGGGACGTATGGGTCGCCGACGACCGCAGTACCGACGACACCCCGAAAATCCTCGCGGAATACGCGGCGCGCTACCCGCGGCTGCACATCCTCACCATCGAGGACATTCCCGAAGGGGTGAGCCCCAAGAAGCACGCCCTCAGCAAGCTCATCGACGTCTGCGAAGGCGACATCCTGTGCCTCACCGACGCCGACTGCATCGTCAAACCCACCTGGATCGACGGCATCGTACGCGAATTCGAGCCGGGCATCGAGCTCGTGGCGGGGCATTCCTACATCCCGACCGTCCCCGGCAAGTCGAGCGTGCTCATCTGCATGCAGGCGGTCGAGACGCTTATCTACCGCGTGGCGGGCACAGCGGGCCTCGCGATGCACCTGCCGCTCACCAGCACCGGCAACAACTTCGCCTACCGCAAGAGCTTCTTCAAGAGCGTCCACGGGTTCGACAACGTGCTCAAGATACAGAGCGGCGACGACGACCTCCTGATGCAGAAAATTGCGGACGACCGCCCCTGGGCCATGCGCTACTGCATCACCGAGTCCACTTTCGTGACGACAAGCGGCAAGGAAACCTTCAAGGAACTGTGGGAACAGCGCAAGCGCTGGGCATCGGCCACTATATATTATACGCCGAAAATCGTGTTCGTGCTGAGCATGGTTTTCCTGTTCCTCGTCATGCAGTGCGTCGCCGTGGCGCTCTCCCCGCTCAGCTTCGAAATTCTCATCGCGACAATCGTCGCATCCGTTGCCAAGTGCATTGGCGACCTCATACTAATAGTCCGCGGGCTCCGGATATTCCGGCAGGAGCACCTGCTCAAGTGGTGCATCCCCGTTGAATTCATCCACGCCCCCTTTACCGTGCTGGCCGTGCTGTTCGGCCTGTTCGGGCGCTTCAAATGGAAATAACTGATGGCAACTACGACCAAGAAAACGACAAAGACTGAAACCACGAAGGCTGCAAA
Source organism: Fibrobacter sp. (assembly GCF_017551775.1). Classification (NCBI taxonomy): domain Bacteria; kingdom Pseudomonadati; phylum Fibrobacterota; class Fibrobacteria; order Fibrobacterales; family Fibrobacteraceae; genus Fibrobacter; species Fibrobacter sp. The sequence goes on from NZ_JAFZKX010000002.1 coordinate 4,648, forward strand.
GACTCCGGCAAAGACCGCGACAAAGAAGGCGGCCAAGGCGAGCGGCGAGGGAATCACCCTCATCATCGCCGAAAAGCCGAGCGTCGCCGCCGACCTCGTGAAGGTGCTCGGAGCCAAGTCGTTCAAGAAAAACAACGGTTTTTACGAAAGCGACACCACCATCGTGAGCCACGCCATCGGCCACCTGGTGACCATCGCCGACCCGAAGGATATCGACGAGCGCTACAAGGCATGGGACATGAAGACGCTCCCGATGCTCCCCGAAAAGTTCCCGCTCGTGGCGACCCCCGCCACCAAGTCGCAGCTCTCCATCGTAAGCAAGCTCATCAAGAGGAAAGACGTCACGACCATCGTGAACGCATGCGATGCGGGCCGCGAAGGTGAACTGATTTTCTTCTACATCCTCGACTACGTGCTCAAGGGCAAGTTCACGGGCAAGACCATCAAGCGCCTGTGGATGCAGAGCATGACGCCTGCCGCCATCAAGGACGCCTTCGAACACCTGCGCACCGCCGAAGAGATGGAAAACTTGAAGAACGCCGCCCTCTGCCGCAGCGAAGCCGACTGGCTCGTGGGCATGAACGGGAGCCGCGGGCTCACCGCCTACAACAGTTCCATGGGCGGGTTCCAGATTACGCCCTGCGGACGCGTGCAGACCCCGACGCTCGCCATCATCGTGAAGCGCGAGGAAGAACGCCAGGAGTTCAAGCCGCA
>NZ_JAFZKX010000003.1 GCF_017551775.1 Fibrobacter sp.
GGAAGACTCGATCATGTCGAGGTTCTCTTCGAGCGTCGTGCGGATGACGTCGGTGACGTGCAAATCCCAGCTCTTTCCAAAAATCGTCTTGACCGGAGCGCCCGACTTCACGAGCGCCTGCAGCAGCGGGTCCTTCTCGGGGAGCACCTTCGGGCGGCGCGTGGAACCGAAAGCCGCGATCTTCGCGTGCTTCAGCTTGACTTCCTTGATCTTCTGGAAGAATTCCTCGTCGGTCGGGTTGCTCGGATTGGGCCAGCCCCCTTCGATGTAGTCAAAACCGAAATGGTCAAGAATTCGCGCAATCTGCAACTTGTCGGCTAGAGAAAGGCTTATCTTACGGTCTTGGTTACCGTCGCGGAGGGTGGTGTCATATAAAAAAACTTTCATGGGCACAAAGATAGAAAATTATACCCATGCGGGGGAAGTCTCCCCCTCGCTACAGCCTTGCCCTTCTGTCACCCTGGAGCCAAAGGCGATAGGGTCCAGGGCAAGGCTTCCGCTACCCCCTCTGCGGGGAGCACCCCGCAACGCCCCGGCTTCTCATGCCGGTGTCACCCTGGAGCGAAGCGATAGGGTCCAAGACCGCTCTTTGTAAAAATGTTTGCTTCGAGGGGCATTTCGCACGCAAACAAAATCATTTCATTCCATTGTTTGCTTAGCAAAACGCCCTCTCTCCGCAAAGAAACACGAGAGGTTCTTTGGAATGCGAACACTTATTGTAGGAACATGCAAGAATCTGGTACTGCAAAAGCCTTGCGTCTGTTAGACGCTGCAGTTTTCGCGAACCGCGGGTATCGTATTAAACTGCAGGAAGATGCTTTACTCGGCCTGATTTTCATCCTTCACGCAACGGACCGAATAGAAGGTTTCCTTTTTATGTTTTTCGATATGTCCGTGGGATTCTGCTAAATCCATGGCATAAGCGCTATCGCTATCGGCCTCCACGGAACTCCAGAAAAAAGTCCAGCTACCTTTATGGTAAAAATGTATCTCTAATTCGGATCCGTCATCGGGGGGCAATTCCTTTTGTAGAAGAGCCTTACAGGAATCTTTTTTTGACTTATTTCTTTTGTCTCCTAGTTCGTCCATTACAAGAATTAACTGGCAAGCGAATCTTTCTGCGTTAAAGGGGCTATGGCGCCTTGTGAGTTCCCCGTAGCCGGCTGCAAGCGCATTGAAACCGAAGACATCCAGCCCCCAACAGCGTTCCCCCCATCGGCTTCTAGATTTAAGCTTAGCCCCTGAATCCTCACCGACTAGCTCAAGCAACGATTCGAATTCGCCCTTGCTCGGCAAGTGCCAACCCGCAGGGCACACCGTTTTCGCAATACGCCATGGATATAACCGTCCATAACCGTACTTGGTGCAGTAGCGCTCACTTTCGTCGTAGCAAAAGCTATCCTCTGTTTCGAAGTTGAGGTTTTGTGCCATCCAAGTCTGCTGGCCAATCTTTACCGTATTGTAGACTTTGCCGTCGCGGCTATCCCTTAATGTTCCCTTTACGCTTTGATATCGAGCGACGATGGACTCTTTTTCTATTCTCTTTTCCCACTCCGCAATACCGTCTTTTTCTTGGGTCGTGTCCAGAACATGTCCCTTGACACAGCGAACGGAAAACAATCCCATGAGCTTATCAACACGCCCCAAGTAAAGCGAGTCTCCTATGTCGAGATTGTATGCATATTCTTCTTTAGTATAGGAGGCGCTATCGACTGTCGTCGAGCTCCAAAACATTGTGCATAAGCCTTCGCCACCGCCGCCGCGACCATAGAACATGAACCCAGCGGGGAGCGCCGTGAATCCGAAATCGTCCGTCCCGTTATGGCCTTCGACCATCCCATGACGGGCTGTCCAGTTTTCATGCCATCCATATTTTGACTTGAGCCTTTCTGCCGCCTGAGACATTCCTCCGGCAAATTCAATCAGTTTCTCGAATTCGCTCCTGCTCGGCAGATGCCAGCCATCAGGACACGCTTTTCTCGCTTCACGCCAATGGTAGAGGTTGCCATACACGTCGCAGGCGTAATTATCACCGAAGTAGCAATAACTGAATTCGTCATATGCCAGGTTCTGCGCCATCCAAACCTGGTTACCGATGATCACCGTCCTATAAATCTTTCCATCTCGGGAATCCAGCAGGGTGCCCCTGTCATATTGATAATCTACGATGGATGACCAATCCACCGAATCCTCACTCGAAGAATCTTTTTCAGGGGTTTCATCGCAAGAGACAAGGACTATGGCTAGGGCCACAGCAGAAATGCAGAAAAGAGATTGCCTCGACAGAGAAAAACACTTCATCACAGCCCCAGAGTCATTAGTCGAAAAAATAACAAATCTCCTTTCCACATTGTAAAAACGCATGTGTAAACAAACTTTTCCGGCTCACTTTTGGGGTCTAAAACATTTTAAGGGCTTTCAAAACAAAAATCCCCAACTCAATCGAGTCGGGGACTTCTATAGGCTTTACTTAGTTAAGCAAGAATTACTTGGACTTTTTGCAAGCCTTCTTGGCCGGAGCCTTCTTGGAGCACTTGCAAGCGGACTTGCAGAACTTCACATAGGCAGCGAGGGTGTCGCAGAACACTTCGTCCGGAGTGTTGTCGCCGTTGATGCGGCTGATGATGGACTTGCTGTACTTGCCGAGCACCTTGGCGGTGGATTCCTTGTACACCTTGAGGCGGTTCTTGATCACGGCTTCGTCGGCGTCGTCCTTGCGGCCTTCGATCTTGGCGCGGTTCAGGAGGCGGGCAACGATGGTCTTTTCGTCCTTGATGTCGAGCACGAAGATGTGCTTCACGTCGACGACGGATTCAATGAGCTTGACCTGAGCGACAGTGCGAGGAATACCGTCGAGGAGGAGGGTGTCCTTATCCGGGTTGACCTTGTTCGTGTTCACGAGGCCTTCGATGAAGCGGCCGAAAATTTCGACAGTGGCTTCGTCCGGAACGAGCAGGCCCTTGCTGGAGTAAGAAGCGAGGAGCTTGCCGGATTCGCTGGAAGGAGCAATGCCACGGAAGATGTCGCCCGTGGAAATGTGCTTGAGGGAAGTGGTAGCAGCGAGCTTTGCACCAACGGTACCCTTGCCGGAACCGGGAGCGCCAAAGATAAGGACTGCAGGAATTTTAGCCATTGTTAACCTCTTGGGTTTGATTGTTGAAATTTTTCGCGGTCAAAGATAGCATTTTTACGACTGAATCTTCTCGCACTTGAAACTGAGCTTGCCGTTTTCGACACCGATGCTTATCGTGGAGAAGTCCGTGAGGGTACCGAGCAGGAGCCCTTCGGCAATCGCGTCTTCCACCAAGTTCTGGATAGAGCGGCGTATCGGGCGCGCCCCCAGGGTGGAATCGTAATTGTGGTTCACGATAAATTCCTTCGCCTCCTGGCTGATTTCCAGCAGGATTCCGCGATCGGAAATGTTCTTCTGGAGGAACCCCATCTGGATGTCCACGACAGAAACGAGGTCCTTCTTGCTCAAGGCACGGAACACGATCTGCTCATCGACGCGGTTCAGGAATTCCGGTGAGAACACGCGCTTGACTTCTTCGCGGATGGCGTTTTCCATGCGCTCGTAGTCATCGGTCTCCCCTTCCTTCGTGAATCCCATGCCGCCGCTGTGGCGCACTTCGCGGGCACCGGCGTTACTCGTCATGATGATGATGGTGTTCTTGAAGTTGATCTTGCGGCCGTAACTATCCGTAAGGATGCCGTCGTCAAGAATCTGCAAGAGAATGTTGTAGATGTCCGGATGGGCCTTCTCGATTTCGTCGAGAAGCACCACGGAATAGGGCTTCTTGCGCACCTTTTCGGTGAGCTGTCCGCCGCCTTCCTCAAAGCCCACGTATCCCGGAGGAGCACCGATAAGGCGGCTCACGCTGTGCTTTTCCATGTATTCGCTCATGTCGACACGAATCATGGAATCCTCGCTCCCGAATAAAGTAAGGCTCAAAACCTTCGCAAGTTCCGTCTTGCCCACGCCCGTCGGCCCGAGGAAGAGGAAGCTGCCCATCGGGCGCTTGCTGCTGCGGATGCCCGCACGGGTACGGCGGATGGACTTGACAATCGCATCAACGGCAGCATCCTGGCCAATGATACGCTGTTTGATTTCATCGGCCAGATGCAGGAGCTTCTGCGTCTCTTCGCCGCCGAGGCGGCTCACGGGAATGCCGGTCATCTTGCTGATACAGTCGCGGATATCGCTCTCGTCGACAACGGGGATTTCGGCCCCTTCTTCCTGCAACTGCTTCTTGCGTTCGGCAATCTTGTTCTGGAGTTCTTCCTCGCGGGTACGGCACTTCGCCGCGTTCTCGTAATCCTGGTTCGCGACAGCCTCCTCCTTTTTCTGGAGGACTTCCGCAAGTTCATTTTCCATGTCCATCAAATCCTGCGGGACCTTGATGGAATTGAGCTTCACGCGGGCACCGGTCTCGTCGAGCACGTCGATGGCCTTGTCCGGTAAGAAGCGCTCGCTGATATAGCGTTCGGCAAGCGTCACCGCGGCGCGTATCGCATCGGGCGTGTAATGCACCTTGTGGTGCTGTTCATACTTCGGGCGCAGGCCTTCGAGAATCTGGATGGAATCTTCCGAATTGGGCGGATTCACGAGAATCGTCTGGAAGCGGCGTTCCAGGGCCGCATCCTTCTCGATGTACTTGCGGTATTCGTCAATCGTCGTCGCACCGATGCACTGGAGTTCGCCACGCGCTAACGCCGGCTTGAAGATGTTGCTCGCGTCGAGGCTTCCTTCGGAACCGCCCGCACCAACGATGGTATGGAGTTCGTCGATAAAGAGGATCACGGAATTGCTCACGCGCTGGAGTTCCATGATGAGCCCCTTCATGCGTTCCTCGAACTGACCACGGTACTTGGTACCGGCGACCATCGCCGCCACGTCAAGCGTAACCACGCGCTTGTTCGCGAGCAGGTCGGGAATCTTCTTCTGCACAATCTTCTGCGCAAGGCCTTCGATAATCGCGGTCTTGCCCACGCCGGGTTCACCGATGAGCGCCGGGTTGTTCTTCTTGCGACGGCAGAGGATCTGGATAAGGCGTTCAATTTCAGCTTCGCGCCCGATAATCGGGTCAAGTTTTCCCGCACGCGCCATCGCCGTGAGGTCGCGACCGAAGTGATCGAGAATCGGGGTCTTGGACTTGGAACCGCTACGAGGTTCGCGCGACATCTGCATGGGGCGCTGCATATCCGGATTGGCTCCGTCTTCCGGCATCCCGTCGGCATCGTGCTTCAACTGGTCGAGCGTCTGCTGGAAGTTTTCGAAAGTTATGTTGTATGTAGAAAGTATCCCTACGGCAGGGGAATCGGACTGCTGCAGAATGGCAAGCATCAAGTGCTCGGGGCCGATATACTGGTCGCCCTCTTCCTTCGCAATCTTCGCCGCATTGAAAAGCACGGCCTTCGCACGTACAGTAAACTGCAAAAGGCCATCGCGCGGGTTGCCGCCAATGGTCATGAGCCCGCCGTTCGAAGAGAGCGAACGCTGGATGTCCTCGCTCATATCCACGAGATTCACGCGAAGCGCCTTGAGCGTCTCGACGGCAAAGCCCGAATCTTCGCGGACCAAGCCCAGGAGCAGGTGCTCGGTCGAAACGCAGTCGCTACCGAGATTGCGGGCCGCCATGCGGGCCGCCTGGAGCACGGCTTTCGCCTTCGCAGAGAAAATACCGTTGTTGTCAGCCATACCAAATCTCCTATCCGATATCCTGAATCAATCCGTTATGCATCACCACGCGGCGCCTTGCAAAGCTCGCCAGTTTCTCGTCGTGCGTCACGATCAAGAAGGCCTGCTTGAACATCTCGTTGAGTTCACCGAAAAGTTCGTTCAGCTTCGCGGAATTCGCCTCGTCGAGGTTGCCGCTCGGTTCGTCGGCCAGCACCAAATCCGGGTTGTTCATGAGCGCACGCGCAATCGCGATACGCTGGCGTTCACCGCCGCTGAGTTCGCGCGGCAGATGCTTAAGGCGTTCCTTGAGGCCCACCGTTTCCAGGAGCATCTCGGCGCGTTCGCGGCATTCCTTGTCGGACTTGCCCGCAATACGGCCCGGAACGCACACGTTCTCGATGGCGGTAAATTCGCTGAGCAGGTGGTGGAACTGGAACACGAAACCCACCTTGAAGCGGTGGTATTCATCGCGCTCTTCGCTATTGAACTTCGAAAGGGCCTTGCCCTTGAAGAGGATTTCGCCGGAAGTCGGGGTATCGAGCATCCCAACCAAGTTGAGGAACGTCGACTTGCCGGAACCCGAAGAACCCGTGAGCGCCACGAGTTCGCCTTCTTCCATCGCGAAATTTACGCCCTTCAATATTTCGAGCTTTTCTCCCGTCTCGGAGAAAACGCGGCGGAGGTCGACAGTCTGCAATAAACTACTCATGCCTAATCGCTCCTACGGGGTCAAGCCTGCTCGCCTTCCAGGCCGGCAACAGCGTCGCCAGCACGCAAAGCGCAATGCCAATAACGAAAATAAGAACGACATCGACCAGGTGCACAGAAATCGGGAA
>NZ_JAFZKX010000004.1 GCF_017551775.1 Fibrobacter sp.
CGGGCGATTAGCTCAGTTGGTTCAGAGCGTCTGCCTTACAAGCAGAATGTCAGCGGTTCGAATCCGTTATCGCCCACTACCGAAAATCGGAAACGATTTGGGGTGGTAGCTCAATTTTGGTTAGAGCACCGGCCTGTCACGCCGGAGGTTGCGAGTTCAAGCCTCGTCTATCCCGCGATAAAAGCCTCTCTTTCGAGAGGCTTTTTCGTTTATTGAGCGAAATCCAAAATTGCCACGCTATGCCAGCGCGGCATCATCTTACCAAAGGAACGCGCCCAGACTGATAGCAAAATGGTGAGACACGAAATCGGCATTGATTCTCACATTACCATTTCTCGAATCATAATAGTTGTCCGTATACGAACCAAACATCGCCATGTATTTCAAACGGGCGACTAGGGCAAATGAAGGGCCGCCGTATCGTTTCGGCCTTGTAGCAAACAGACGGACGTCCGCATTGAGTCCAAGCAGGAACGTCGTCGATGCGGAGGATTCATCCATATCCACATTCTTGAACTCATAGCTCCCGACGCCGAGAAACGGCTCTGCCCTAAAGAAGCGGGAGTCGAAAGCTGTAAACCCGACAGAAAGACCCACAGTCTCATCCTTCACTTTTTCCCATCTGTAGTCATAATCCATAGGTATATTCATAAACCCATTAGCACAAAATACATTCAAAGAAATACGCCTCATCTGGAGGGTCGCTTCCAACATAATACTCGAACCCTTCTTTGTCTCGACATGCTCAGTTATCTCCCCAGACATAAAGCCCGTCCAAAGGCCAGCAAAAATACCTAGACCGCCCGTATAATACTTGTGCTTGAAGGGATTTTTGCGAAACTCGCGTACACGGGCATATATTTTTTCCACCATGGGGATTATCTGATTCTTGAGGTAATTCGTGTGTTCCGTATATGGATTCTCAACGACAAATTTGTGCGCCCTCGCAAGGAACTGTTCCACACGGACCGTATCGCGCAAACCTCGGTACAGGTAAGCCGAATTGCGGTACGAGAAAACCTCGATGCCAACCGTAAGTTCTCCATAAATCATAGCCGCATAGAGGTCCTTGAGTTCGGTACTTACATTGGAAGCATCCACAAGATTCACCAGCGAATCCGCCTTCTGCTCCGTAAACTTTTCAAACTTGCCGTAAAGGTATTTGTGCAGCACATCGTTTTCAGTGATGCGGTCATCCTTCTCTATAACATAGGTTGAATCCAACAGTTTGCGGCGCTGGCCAGCGTACTTACGCACACCATCCTCGTAATGCCCCATTTCCATATCGATCAGGTATTCCTCGAATACGGTCAGCGGGGCTCCTTGCGTCACATTTTCCTTCAAATAGGCGTAAGCCTCGCCCGCCTGCTCGAAATTCTTATTTTCGAGAGACTTCTTGAGCACATCACGCGCACGGCTGAACAGTTCTTTTTTGGAAGGCGTGTTGGTGTGATAAATTATTTTGGAAGGCGCGTTGGTGTAATAAATTACGTTCTGGGGAACAGTTTTTTCCTGCGACCAACAAAGCACCGCAGATAAAATTATAAGGAGAGATAGGATTTTTTTCATATTCATTACCAAAAAAACACCCCGAAACCAAGGCTAAAGAAGGGTGAAACATTCTCGCCGCTAATAAAGGGCGCTTCGTCGAAACTGATATACGACACACCGAACTTGCCGACAAGCGACATTCCGAAGAAATGATTCATTGCCCTGAACAAGTATGCCGTAAGGAAACGGAAATCTACATCCACGGCAAGCGTCAAATTGCGTTCACCGGAAAACAGATCATCTTCACCTTCGTTGAGATATTTTTGTTTGGAAGCAGAACCAAGGTTCGTCTTCGCTTCAAGCCATATCTCAGGAATACCATACGCGACATACGGACGAATCTTGAGGTAGCGGCTATCGAAGACAACAAAGCCTAACCCAATGCTATAGGAAAAAACATCCGTGATTCCAGAAGGGAGAAATTCCGCAATAAGCGCAAACCTTTTAATCTGCAGGTAGAACTCCAAATTGAAAGGAATTCCCTCTGTTTCAACGAAATCAGAACGATACAGTTCATCCCCGAAAGCGAACCCGCCAGAAAACAAAAATACATTGGTACCGAAGCCACCGGTATAAAGATTTTTCCTAATATTCTCTTCCTTGTTTTCAGAGCGCATCTTGTTGTAATTGATTCGATAATCTCTTACAAGGTTATGATAATTCGCACGTTTCACAGGTTCGAGAATGCTTTTTTCAATCCACTTGGCATCGGGATGGTCCGGATACTTTTCACAGAACCTGCGCGCCAAGTCTGCAACCCAATCGAAAACTCCATTCCTGACATAACAACTCCTGAGAAGAAGCATTATCGCAAGTTCCATCTTATCCACTTCATCCAAACGCGCATTGTCAATCCTGTACGAAATTTGAGCGTACAGCGTCCTGGTAGAATCGAAGCTGTCGATTTTTTTCTTCACATAGAACATCAGCGCATCGTTTTCCGAATACGTGACATTTTCTGCTTCCAGGGAATCATAGAAGTTCTTGTAATACGAGACTTCAAATTCGAGCAATTCTCGCCACATTCCCTTGTCGATATATATGATTTCCTTTTCGACATTCGCGAGAGGGACTACGCCATCGAGCTTCGTGTTTTCGAGTTCAGCAATCTTCTGTGAAATCGCTGCCGTATCGTTGTTGTTTATCGCCTGCATGAGAGCCTCGCGTCCGCGATAGGCTACCGACATTTCAGAAGCACCTTCCTGCATCAACGACTGCTCGAACTTGTTAAGCGTATCGGAAGAGACCGCACTATCCGGCTGCATGAGAAATCTTTCAAATTCCTCGAAACCTCTCGCTTGAACAAACGCAGCAAAAAAAAGAATCAAAAAAAGATATGCTTTACGAATAGCCATCTAGCCCTACTCCTCCGTCATTCCGGTTTCGTTCTTCTTTTTTATTTCTTCACCCCATTTAGAAATCAAGGGAGCTTCGGCATACATGAAATCAGCAACCAAGGTAAGACATCTCGATGTATGGGATCCACCAAATTGATTATAATAAAAGATCGTTGTTACATCGGATTCCTTGACATAGACGATATTCGCTCCGACCTGACGAGCCAGTTTGCGTAAATAGTTTATGGTACCTTCACCGGAACAACCGACAGCAGCCCCAGTCTTGATTGTTCCCAAATAAACATTTTCCTGCGGAACAACAGGAACTTTGGCCGCACTGATAAACAAAACCTGGACAGAATCGGGCAGCGGTTGCGGATTCTTAGGACCATTCAGCAGCATATGCGGGACACGAGAACACGATGCAAAAAACAACAGCATCGTCACGATAGAAAAAATCGCAGCAAACCTCATAAAGCCCAACCCTCTCACAACGAATAGAAAAATCTGAACTTTGATCTAATTATAGTAATTAAGACAAGAATTCCCCAATAAGTATAATACAAAATAATAAAAAAACGTACAAAAAAGGACCCGCGAACGGGTCCTTCAACATAAAGGCATACTACCAAATCGCTATACCAAGGCTTATCGCGAATACGTGATTTATGTAGTAGTCCTCATATTCGTGGTCTTTATATTTATCAGAAAAAGAACCAAATTCCGCAATATATTTAAGACGAAGCATAAATCCCAACTCAAAGGCAACATCAGTAGACTTCACATGGTTCGCTCCCATGCGGATATCGATATTCCCACCCAAGATAAATGTGCTGAAATCTTTGTCGTCAAGACCATTGTTGAAGATATTTCCTCCGCAACCAATAAAAGGCTGCAGCTCAAAGTAACGCGAAGCGAATACCGCATAACCGAGCGTAAGCCCCAAGGATTCGTCCGTCTCTTCATTATCACGATCATACTCGGTAAGGCCCCCCTCATCGTAGAGGTAGGGGAAACTATGTATTAACCCAAAACCGTAGTAGAAGCCAAGAGCCACTCGTGAAAGTTGCAATTCAAAATCAAGAAGGATCGGGACACCCATCCTCACATCAAGATAATCATTCACAGCGCCCGTAGTGGTCCCCGCCCACGTGCCCAAGAATATAGCGATATCACCCGAATAATACTGATCGCTATCGGACTCTGATGCATTTGCAGGTTTTGCAAACAGGCAGGCAGATGCAACCAGAGTAAAAAGCAGCAGACGCTTAAACTTATCCTGAATCATCTGACTAAATATATAATAGGGAATCCGTTTGCGGATTCCCTATTAGACGAATGGCTAAAAACGCCGGATTAACAGCCGAGCTTAGCGGACAGGTAAGCTTCGAGTTCGTCGATCTTCACCAGTTCCTGCTTCATGGAGTCGCGTTCGCGAACCGTCACGTAGCCGAGCTTGGCCGGATCGGATTCACCCTCGCCAACGGTGTCGAAGTCGACGGTCACGCAGAACGGCGTGCCGAGTTCGTCCTGACGGCGGTAGCGCTTACCGATGGACTGCGTTTCGTCGTATTCCACGTTCCAGCGGTTCAGGAGCTTCTGGTAGAGTTCTTCGGCCTTGGCCTTCACCTGGCCCTTCTTCACGAGCGGAAGAACGGCAACCTTCACCGGAGCAATCTTCGGGTCGAAATGGAGAACGGTACGTTCGTCGTTTTCAAGCTTTTCGACTTCGTAGGCGTCGCAGAGGAGCACGAGGAGCAGGCGTTCCACACCGAGAGACGGTTCCACGACGTACGGGATGTAGCGCTTGTTCTGAACCGGGTCGATGTATTCCTGCTTGACCTTGGATTCGTTCTGGTGCTGCGTCAAGTCGTAGTTCGTACGGCTGGCGATACCCCAGAGTTCGCCCCAACCGAACGGGAATTCGTATTCGACGTCGGTGGTGCCGTTAGAGTAGTGAGAAAGTTCTTCCTTGGCATGTTCGCGGAGGCGGAGCTTTTCCTTGTTCACGCCGAGATCGTTCACGAGCCAGTCGAAGCAGTACTTGCGCCAGAAGTTGTACCAGTCAAGTTCGGTACCCGGTTCGCAGAAGAACTCGAGTTCCATCTGTTCGAATTCGCGGGTACGGAAGATGAAGTTACCCGGAGTAATTTCGTTACGGAAAGACTTACCGATCTGGCCGACACCGAACGGGATGCGCGGGCGGACGTTGTCGACGATGTTCTTGAAGTCGACGAAGATACCCTGGGCCGTTTCCGGACGGAGGTACACCTTGTTGCCTTCGCCTTCGATAACACCGATTTCAGTCTGGAACATCAGGTTGAAAGCGCGGGGCTTGGTCCATTCGGTCTTGCCGCAAGTCGGGCATTCGATCTTGTTGTCCATCATCATCTGGTGAACTTCGTCAAAATTCTTGCCGGCGCAGCAGCCTTCGCCGAGCTTGTCTTCGAGGAGCTGGTCAGCGCGGAAACGTTCGTGGCAGGCAAGGCAGTCTACCAGCGGGTCAGAGAAGTTACCCACGTGGCCGGAGGCCTTCCAAACGCGGGGGTTCAAAAGGATGGAACTGTCGAGACCGAGCACGTCCTGACGGCTCGTGACGAACTTCTTCCACCAGAGGTTCTTAATGTTGCGCTTGAGTTCCACGCCATACGGACCGTAGTCCCAAGTGTTGGCGAGGCCATCGTAAATTTCGGAGCCCGGGAAAATGAATCCGCGGCGCTTGCAGAGGGAGATGATGTCCTTGAGGGCATCCTGGACTTTCTTTGCCATTTTATATCCTTTATCGGC
>NZ_JAFZKX010000005.1 GCF_017551775.1 Fibrobacter sp.
CCGGTTCCGTAAAACCGAGTAGCTCGTCCATCACTTTCATTCGTTCTTTTATTTTGTTGCGGACGTGTTCGAATTCTCCGTCCCATGTATCTGCATTGAATCCGCCCACAGCCATCCGTGGTTTATCTGTGGTGTTGCAGTATTTCATGGGCTCCAGATCTTCATCGTTGGTTCCGCTTGGTTCTCCTAAATTTGGCCATCGTTTGAAGTTCCTTTCGGCGGCACTCGTCAGGAATGTTTTCATGGAGTCCAGATAGGAATCTATGGTTTTGGTGTGCCAAACGCCACTACGGAGTTCCGCCCAACGTTTTGACATCTTTGTTTGGAAAACGCTGTCCCTCCAGATTCCAATAAGCCAGTTGGTTAGTTTATACGAACCTAAGCCCGATGAATGACTGGAGCTCTTGTAGTTGTTTTCTATTATCCAGTTATCAGGGTTTGTGGTTCCGAAGCCTATGGTGGAATTCGTATCAATTTTATCATCATCGCCGCTTTCTGGTTTATAACTGTTCATGAAAGCTAGTTCGAAATCCCATGGCGGGCCCAGTGTTGTTTTGCCTACGGTCTTGTTGCCATGCTCGTCCGTTTTATCCTTGGGCTTGTACATGAAAATATTATAGACATAGGCATCTACATGATGCGTGAGTTCTTGAAGCAATATGTAATCCACTGCGGATGTTACATCCACGTAGTTTTCGTATCCGCTCCCGTTTTTACCGTCCTTGTATAATGCTTCGAGTTCGTTCAAATAATTTTTTAGGTATTCATCTTGCTCTTTCGTAATTTTTTCTTTTTTGGGGTAGCGATAGACTACGTTTATGCCATCGGATGTTTTGAAATCGGACATTGAATAGTCTAGTATGCCTGCTCCGTGCCTATCGATCTTTGTGTCGAATTCCCAAATGTAGCCTCCGGTGAGTTCCTCGCCTTCGATGTCCGTTTCTTTAAGTTTGCTGATGTTGATGCGGTATTTGCCTCGCTTGATTCTTTCGATAAGCACGTAAACGCCGCGATAGACCCCGTTGATGTACAGATCGAAGTATTTGGTGCGTGGGCTGTAACGACCTGTTTGCCGGAAGAGCCAGTGCGCAAACGTGTTTCTTATCATGCTTTTATCGACATAAGTTCCGTGCAAAACCCAGTCGTCGGAGGGTGGGAGGCCGAGTAGGCTTACATTTATGTCCTTGCCCGTTGAATCGTGGAACTCGATGCCATAGTTTGGCTTGGGGAATGCTGCCGAGGTTAGTCCACGGACATTGATACCTATGTCGTATTGAATGGCCTTAGAACTGTCTGCGACGTTGTTTGTTTTACCATCCAAAACCTTTATTGTGGCGGGTATTTTTTCGATGGTGTAGTAGTCTATGCATTTTTGTTTGGAGTCAATGAATATAATGGGCAAATCGTATATTTGCGCAAAAGCGCCTGCTGATACGCAGAGCGCTATGGTACAAACCAGTTTTTTAAACATTCTGGCAACCTACGTTTATGTTAGCGGTTCATCATTTTGCCGTTGAGAGTCGCTATCCATGCCTTGTTCCGTGCATTGGCCGGAATTTTCAGGATTGAGAGTCCCTTCTTGATTCGGGTCTTGTACAGGACAACGCCATTCAGGTCGATGAGGGCGAAAGTGCCGCCCAGGCTTGTCTGGATTTCGATATTGTCGCCGTTTACTGCAAAGTAGTTGGCCGGGGACAGCCTGGTGAAATCGTCCTGGGAGCCAAACCACGGAATCGTGTCGTCCGGAATGGTGTCCTTCTGCCAGTTGGGCCAATGGAGTTCGGGGTCTACAGGTCCGGTTACAACGGGATTTGACGGTTCCGTAAAACCGAGCTTCTGGTCCATCCACTGCATTCTTTCTTTCATTTTTGTGCGGAGGTGTTCCACTTCGCCTTCCCAGGTATCGGCGTTGTTGCCGCCCATGCCAAAGCCGCCGCTGCTGCTATTGCCGCTACAGTATTTCATCGGCTCCGGGTCCTTGTCGCCTTGGCCGCTGTTTTTGCCCAAGTTCGGCCAGCGCTTGAAGTTTCTGTCTGCCGCATTTTTCAGGTAGGTCTTCATGGAATCCAGGTAGGCGTCCATGACCTTGGTGTGCCAAACGCCGCTGCGGAGTTCTGCCCAGCGCTTTTTGAGTTCGCTCTGGTAATCGCTCCTCTTCCACATCTGAACGAGCCAGTTGGGAGCCTTCAGCGAGCTCATGCCGCCGCCACCCCAGCCGCCGCCCCAGCCACCGCCGCCACCACCTTGTTGGGGTGCCTTGCTGCTGCTTTCAATCTGCCAGCTATTGCCTCCGCCATACATCATGCCGCCGTTGCTCATGGCGAGGTTGAAGTCCCACGGCGGGCCGAGTGTCACTTTGCCTTCGGTATATACGCCGTCCTTGGTCTTGTTCTTGGGCTTGTGCAAGAAGAAGCTGCACCAGTAGGAGTCGCCGTTGTTGGTGACTTCTTGGTGTAGCACATAGTCTACGGCGGAACCGAGGTCAACGTATTTATCGTATCCGTCTCCGTTCTTGCCGTTCTTGAACAGGGCTTCAAGATCGTTCAGGTACTTCTTCAGGTATTCTTCCTGTTCCCTTTGAATGTTCGCTTTCTTGGGGTAGTGCAGAATGACGTTCAGGCCGTCGGAGGTGTTGAAACCTTCGGCCTCGATACCACCCTGGTTGTTGCTGCCGCCGCCACCGGTGTTGGTTCCGACCTTGTCGAATGCCCATATGTAGCCGCCGGTAAGGCTGTCGCCTGCAATATCGTCTTCTTTAAGCTTGCTCACGTTCACGCGGTACTTGCCGCGCTTGATTTTTTCGACCATCACGTACACGCCGCGATAAACGCCATTGATGTAGAGGTCGAAATGCTTGGTGCGCGGGGCGTAACGGCCTGCCTGCCTAAAGAGCCAGTAGGCGAGAGCGTTGCGCAACATGCTCTTGTCTACGTAGGGGCCGTGGAAAACCCAGTCGTCGGCAGGCGGAAGCCCGAACATGCTCACGTCCATACCTTCGCCCTTTTCGTCGCGGACTTCGACGCTGTAGCCCGGCTTGGGGAACAGTGCGGAAGACTGACCACGGACCTTGATGCCGATGTTGTAGAAGGTGCCCTTGGCGCTATCGGCTACATTATTGGTCGCCCCGTCCAACACCTTCATGGTGGCGGGAATTTTTTCGGTGACATTCTTATCGAGGCACTGCTGCTTGGTGTCAACGAAAATGATGGGCAAATCGTATGTCTGGGCAAATGCGGATGACGCTAGGCAGAAAGCCAGCGACAAAAA
Source organism: Fibrobacter sp. (assembly GCF_017551775.1). Taxonomy (NCBI): domain Bacteria; kingdom Pseudomonadati; phylum Fibrobacterota; class Fibrobacteria; order Fibrobacterales; family Fibrobacteraceae; genus Fibrobacter; species Fibrobacter sp. The sequence continues at coordinate 3,268 of NZ_JAFZKX010000005.1, forward strand.
CATTTTTTTGGATTGGCTGAACATATTTACTCCTAAACCAAGTTTTCTTGTAAAAATAAGCTCAAAAGGTTAGTTTGTTTCGTATAATTTTTTTTTGTGTTGTAGAACCATTTCTGCTGTTTTTTAAAGAAAATGCCTAAATTTCGCTAATTTTATGGATAAACGCAAAATAGGGTTTGAAAGGGTTGTAGTCTTAAAAAAGAGTGAGGGACAATATGTCCCATTTTTTGCCCAAAATTGCTTGAAAACCAAAAAAAGAGACGTCCCGAAGGTCGCCTCTTTTTGGCTTGTCAAGAATCTTTAGCGGTTCATCATCTTGCCGTCGAGAGTCGCTATCCAGGCTTTGTTCTTTGCCTTGGCCGGAATCTTCAGGGTGGTGATACCCTTCTTGATCTGGGTCTTGTACAAAGTAACGCCATTCAAGTCGATGAGCGCGAACTTCCCGCCAAGGTCCGTGTGGATTTCGAGGCTCTTGCTGTTCACGACGTAGAAGTTCGTCGGAGAAAGCCTGCTGAAATCATCCATGCGGACGTCCATCGGATTCTGATGATGATGCTGGTGGCTGCTGGTGTCCTGCTGCTCTACCTTGTCACCCTCGTCATCCTTACCTTCCTTGCCTTCTTCATTTTGCCAGTCGGGCACATGGACGATAGGTTCGGTCACGATAGGGCTTGCAGGCTGCGTAAAGCCGAGCTGGTCGTCCATCCACTTCATTCGTTCTTTCATCTTCTTGCGGACGTGTTCGAATTCACCGTCCCAGGTAGTAGCGTTGTAGCCGCCCATGGCCATGGCCATGCCGCCACCGCCACCGCCGCCGCCCCACATGCCGCCGCCACCCCACATGCCGCCACCGCCCTGGCCGCCTTGGCTCTGGCCGTTGCAGTATTTCATCGGTTCCGGGTCGGAATCGTAGGTGCCGCTGGCTTTACCGAGGTTCGGCCAACGCTTGAAGTTTCTATCGGCTGCCTTTGCGAGGTAGGTCTTCATGGAGTCCAGATAGACGTCCATGGTTTTGTCGTGCCACACGCCGCTGCGGAGTTCTGCCCAGCGTTTTTTCACGGCAGCCTTGTACGTCGCATCGCTAGTCCACAGCTTGTTGAGCCATGCCGGGCCGGTAAAGCCCATGCTGTAGCCACCGCCGCCAAACTTGCTGCTGCTTTCAATCTGCCAGCCGGTGGTGCCGGAACTGAACATGCCGCCACCGCCGCCCCACATGCCGCCGCCACCACCTTGGCCGCCGCCGTTTTCGGGCTGGGTTCCGTTGCTCATGGCGAGGTTGAAGTCCCACGGCGGGCCGAGCGTTACCTTGCCGCCCTTGCTATCCTTGGGCTTGTACAAGAAGAAGCTGCACCAGTAGGAGTCCGCATTGTTGACGGCTTCCTGATGTAACACGTAGTCCACGGCAGAACCGAGATCCACGTAATTTTCGTAACCCTGGCCGTTCTTGCCGTTGCTAAATAGGCCTTCGAGGTCGTTCAGATACTTCTTCAAGTATTCTTCCTGCTGCCTTTGAATGTTGGCCTTCTTGGGGTAGTGCAGAATTACGTTCACGCCACCGTTTGTCTTGAAGCCTTCGGCTTCGATGCCGCCCTTGTTGTTGTTGCCGGCGCCGCCTGTGTTGGTGCCCGTCTTGTCGAAAGCCCAGATGTAACCACCGGTAAGGCTGTCGCCGCTGATGTCGGTTTCTTTAAGCTTGCTCACGTTTACGCGGTACTTGTCGCGTTTGATTTTTTCGATAAGCACGTAAACGCCGCGGTACACGCCGTTGATGTACAAGTCAAAGTGCTTTGTGCGGGGGCTGTAACGGCCTGCCTGCCTGAACATCCAGTGGGCGAGCGCATTTCGAATCATGCTCTTGTCCACGTACGGCCCATGGAAAATCCAGTCGTCGGAAGGCGGAAGCCCGAACATGCTCACGTCGATACTCTCGCCCTTGTTGTCACGGATTTCGATGGTGTAGCCCGGCTTGGGGAAGGTTGCGGAGGACTGGCCTCTGACCTTGATGCCGATGTCGTAGAGGGTGCCCTTAGCGCTGTCCGCAACGTTATTTGTTGCCCCGTCCAACACCCTCATGGTGGCGGGAATCTTATCGGTGACGTTCATGTCAAGGCATTTGCCCTTGGTGTCAACGAAAATGATTGGCAGATCGACTGTTTGTGCAAAAGCATTCGCTGATAGGGCGAGTGCTAACCCATAAGAAAATAGCAATGTCTTCGATAATCGCGACATATTTGCCTCCTGTATCCAATACCTCTTATAAATCTATATGTTATGGCAAATAAGTATATGTTAATTGTCGTTTACGCGTTGTTTTGGCTTACAACTAAAAAAATCGAAAAAATTGTTTTTTTTGCAACCAAACTGGATTTTCGAGCATCAAATTGATGTATTTTAAGGAAGCGAAGGAGGTTCCTCATGAACGCAAACGAAACAAAACGTTCCAAAATTTGGCTGGTGGCCATTTTCGCGATGTTCTTCTGTATACCAAGCGTAATACACGCTCAGGAAGGGTTCTCGCAAGCAGAATTGGACACGCTGGTGGCTAACATCGCTCTGTACCCAGACCCGCTTTTGGTCCAGGTACTTTCGGCCTCAACCTATGGAGACCAGATTGCCCCGGCAGCCCAGTGGGCTGAAGAACACAAGCATCTGAAAGGCAAGGACCTTTCGGTTGCGCTTGAACGCGCGAAGCTCCCGTACGATGCCAGCGTGCAGGCGCTTATCCCGTTCCCGCAAGTGCTGACGATGATGGCCAATTACGGCGGCTGGACAGACCAGCTGGGCTATGCGGTCGTCATGCAGAAAACCGACGTGATGGCGGCTATCCAGCGCCTGCGTCGTACAGCCTCCAAGTTCGGGCACTTGAAGAGCGACCAGTACGTGAAGGTCTCGAATGGCGATAACATTTCGATTACGCCTGTGCGCACTGAATACGTTTATGTGCCGGTTTACAATCCCCACTATGTCTACTACCACTATTACGACGGATATACCACCGTTACGTATACGCCTGCCGTATGGCTTGGCAGCTGGTTTGGATTCTGGGGCTGGGGTGCATGCTGGTTCGACTGGCATTCCCGTGTCATCTACGTGCGTCGCGCTCACTGGCATCCGCGTTGGCATTACCCGCGTTACCCGCACCGCTATGTACATTCGCCGCGTCGCTATGCGCCGCCTCCGCGCCATCATCATGATCGCCCGCATCATGTCGCGCCCCCTCCCCGCAGGGAACACCGTGTCGTGCCGGCAGGTCACAATCCTCCGCCCCCTCCTCCGAAACAGCACTATGAACACCACTCGAAGAGCGGTTTCCATGTGAATAGGAGTGAGCCGCGGGCTTCATCTTCGAGGCCGGAACCGAAGAACTACAGGTCTGAACCGCAGCCGCCCAGGCAGGAACCGAGAAATTACAGGTCCGAACCGAGGCCTGAACCCCGTTCGACTTCCAGGTCCTACGAGGATGACTCGAACTCTTCTTCCCGCTACAGCGGTCGCAGGGACGACGACAACTCCCGTGACAATCGTGGCGCTCGCTCGTCTTCTCACGGCTCGTCGCATATCGGCGCCGGAAGGGTGATTAACCGTCGATAGTTACTTTATATTAATATACCGCGTTCGATGCGGGCGAGGGTTCCCGAAAGGGTCTGGATAAGCCCCGCAAGGTCCCGAGCCGGATAGCGTTCTAGAACTACCTCGTTGTTTTCGGGGTAGTTTTCTGTTTCTAGGTAATAGATGCCGTAAAGGAGGGGGAGAACTTCGTCCAGGATTTTGGCGAAGGATGCGCTGCCGTGCTTTACGGGAGTCTTTTGCTCGGATGCTTCCTCGAGATTGGAACGGAGCTGGTCGAGCGTCTTGCGGATTTCGCGTTCGCATTGGGCGGCCAGCTTTTCGGGATGGGGAGAGAATCCCGTGAGCGGCTTGATGCCGCAGAGGGCGACGTTCCTGTTCGCTATGTGCACGTATTCCAGCGGGCTTTTGTCCAGCGAATGTATGATTTCTGCAGGACTGTAGAAGTTCACGAATTCCAGGTTCTCCCTGCTTGCCCGCTTCATGAACGGGGCCAGTTTCTCGATTTCGGCGGGGGAGTTGTCCTTGAGGATGAAGTTTATGGTCCAAGGCGACTTTAGGGCGTCGAATCCTTCCATGAGGCACTTGCCGGAAATGAATGCCGAGACGAGGTTGTCGCCGAAGGTGTTCTTGAAAATTTCCGGCCACTGCGACTTTTCGATTTCGCTTACGCTCAGGAGTTTCTTCATGTTGTCGAAGAATCCGAACCGCCTTCCTCTGGTTCCAAGCGCAATGAGCAGGCCGAATACGACCACGATGAATATCCACCCGCGGATGGTCATCGGCTCTTCTTGGGGAAGGTCTTTTTCGTCGATGTTTATAGGGGTTCCCTTGTCGTCCGAGATCATGAAGGTAAGCTTTGCCGCGAGGACGAGAAGGCCATCGCCGTAGTGTTCCTGGCGGAAGTGGGGAACGAGGATTTCTTGGTCGAGTTTCTTGAGGGTTACATCGTCGAGGATCCCGTTTGCGGTTCCCTTGGATACGATGAACTTGCGCCTCTGTTTCTGTGCGACGAAAATCAGGATTTCGCCATCCACGCCGGCGTCGGCTTTCCATTTTTCCGCGATGTCCGAGGCGTACTGGGAAGCCTCCCTTTCTCCGATGTCGTCGAGCAGTACGGCATCTATGGAAATGCCTGTCTCTTTGGCGAGATCGCTCGAGAGGGCGTCGAAGAATTCTGTCTGCTGGGCCGAAACCAGGCGGTTTTCGTCGTAGATGTGGCTTTTATCCGGGCGCGAAGGGAGCCCGAATGCGATGGAAGATAAGGCGAGCGCGGTTGCTAGAAGTATTTTGATATGCTGGTACACTTAATGATTGTCCGTCGGGATGTTTTTTTTATCGGCTCAAAAGAGCCTCTATAAGTTATTTTTTTGTGATTTATATGTAATTTGTGTTTTTTTTGTATTCCAAAATATAATATCTAGAAAAATTTTTTTCAAAAAATTACACTTTTTTGTTTTTGCATATATACATTTATCTGTGGTTGTTCCATGAATGTTTCCGTGGAGTATTGTTTGGAGATGGAACGTGAGTGAAAAATGGATTTGGTTGCCGGATTGGGCGTCTGATTTGTCCCTATGGGAAGATGATCTGACGGATGCGGATGCATCTGCCAAGCACTCTTTTGTACCATACGAGAAAATGGCGCCGCATCTCGACGACGTCTATGCCATTGACGGCCTTTCCAAGGCGAATACCGTAGTCGGCTGGGGGCTTGGCGCTTTTGCCCTGCTGCTCGGCGCGTCGAAGCGTCCCCAAAACCAGAAGTGGATACTGCTTTCGCCGTTTGCGAACTTCTGCGACGAAGATGGCCCGTGGAATTCCGAGAACCTGCTGTTCAAGGCGCGCGAAATGCACACCTCGCTCGACGTGGGCCTCAAGGCGTTCAAGGAACAGTTCGACGACGAGTTCAGCGACTGGCCCGAGGAATGGCTTGATGCGGCAAGGAAGATGGATGCGACGCTGCTTGCGGACGGCCTCAAGTTCCTCGCCGCTAAGAAAATAGAGAATGTTATCGAGGACAGCGATAATATCCAGGTGCTTTTTGGCCGCATGGACCAGGACGTAACCCCGGCCATGACGCTTAGGCTTAAGGAGTTCCTGCCCAAGGCTTCGTTCAAGGAACGCCCCAAGTCAGGACACTGGCCCCCGATGATGCTTTTCTAAAAAACAACCGTATTTTTTTTCCCGCTTGGCAATGCCCTGGCGGGATTGTTTTATATTTGCGCGCGATAGAGATTATTAGGAGTTTTTGATGGCGTGTGTTGTTGATGCGAGCGTTTTGGACAGGGAATTGAACCCGGAACAGGCCGCGGCCGCGAAGAAGATTGACGGCCCGATGCTCATTCTTGCGGGCGCCGGTTCGGGAAAGACCCGTGCCATCACTTACAAGATTGCCCACCTGGTTTCGAGCCATGGGGTGGAACCCAACAGGATTCTTGCGGTGACGTTCACCAACAAGGCCGCCCGCGAAATGAACGAGCGTATCCAGAAACTGTTGGATACGCGGATGCGATTTGAATGGATGGGAACGTTCCACTCGGTGTGCTTGCGCCTTTTGAAGATGTGCCTTCAGAGGGATTTCGTGCGGCAGGCTCTCGGCTCGGATTGGTACGATTCCAATTTCTCCATTTACGATGACGACGACCAGAAGCGCATACTGAAGCAGATCCTCAAGGAAGAACTGGGCGATGACTGCGATGCGGCCGAAATCAAGCGCGTGCATGGCGCTATTTCGCGCTACAAGAATACGGTGCTCTACCAGAATGGGGAAGCCAGGTTGCAGACGCCGGATGTCGCCATGGAGCGTGCCGAATTTGTCGACGAGGAAAACCGCGCCCGTTACTATGCGGAATACCAGAAGCGCCTGCGTGAATCGAACGCCATGGACTTCGATGACCTCCTGTTCAATACGGTGCTCATGCTCCAGAAGGTGCCTAGCCTTGCCGAACAGCTGGCCAACCGCTTTAAGTACGTGGTTGTCGATGAATACCAGGACACGAACGACGTGCAGTACGAACTCCTGAAGCTCCTTATCAACGAGGAGAGGAACGTGACCGTGGTGGGCGACGACGACCAGAGCATTTACGGCTGGCGTGGCGCGAACATCAAGATTATCCGTAACTTCCATCGTGACTTTGCGCCTGTCACCATCGTGAAACTGGAACGCAATTACCGCTCCACAAGCAACATCGTGAAGGGGGCGGGCTCCGTGATTGCGCATAACGTGCGCCCTCTCGAAATGGAGAAGAAGGTTTTCTCCAAGGAAGAGGCGGGCGACCCGATTCGCGTGCGCCACATGGAGGACGACCGCGCCGAGGCGCAGCAGATTGCGAACTGCATTATGGCCGCCGGTAGCGAAAGCTATGCGAAGACCGCTATTTTCTACCGCACCAACGCGCAGTCCCGCGTGATAGAGAAGGCGCTGAACGATTGCAGGATTCCTTCCGTCATTTTCGGGGGCACGCGCTTCTGGGACCGAAAGGAAATTCGCGACATCCTTTCGTACCTGCGCCTGCTTGCAAACGAGAAGGACGATGCGGCTCACCTGCGCGTCATTAACACCCCGTCCCGCGCCATCGGGAAGACTACGGTGGAGACCGTGCTTGCGCGCGTCCGGAACGGCGAAGGCTCTTTTTGGCAGGTGCTTGTGTCCGAGGCCAACGGCACGGGACGTACGGCTCCGAAGCTCAAGGGTTTTACCGACCTTGTCCAAAGCTGGAAAGACCTGATTGCTGCGGGCGAGACACCTCTTCCGATTCTTGCGGAACGCATCATCTCCGATACGGGATACAAGGACTTTTTGCGCAAGGAAGATGAGCTTACGGCGGACGAACGCATCGCGAATATCGATGAAATGGTGAACGCCATCCGCGAATTCGACGAAGAACATCCGGATGCGACGCTCGATTCGTTTATCCAGGATATTTCGCTTTTGACGGATGCCGACAAGAAGGTGGATGATTCCAAGGGCGCGGTGACGCTCATGACCATCCACATGGCGAAGGGCCTGGAGTTCAATACGGTGCATATCGCCGGCTGCGACGAAGGCGTTTTCCCGCTGGTCCGCGAATCCGCATTCTCTGCGGAGGGCGAGTCTCGCGAACAGATGGAAGAAGAACGCCGCCTGTTCTATGTGGGCTGCACCCGCGCCGAGAAGAAACTTTATCTGTACCATGCGGAACGCAGGTTCCATCAGGGAACGATCCGCCCGTTCGCTCCGTCCCGCTTCCTCAAGGAGCTCGACCCGTCCGTGGTGGATTTCACTCCGTGCGTCAGTGGCGATTCCCTGAACAGTTTTTCGGGTGGGGCTTTCCCGCGTTACAACAAGGCGCCTGACTTTGTCCGCCGCGCGATGTCTTCTTCGAACCGCGGTTCTTCGGGCGGTTACTCTTCGGGTGGATATTCCTCGGGCGGTTCTTCGTTTGGGAGTTCTTACCCCAGGCAGTCCGTGCCGGCGTCTGTCCGCAAGAACGACCAGCGCATCGTTTACAGGAACCCGGTGAAGGTCGCTCCTCCGGTAAAGCCTGCCGTGCCTAGCGGCCCGCGTGTCGTTTACGACGAGTACAGCGAGAATCCTTACCATCCGGGAGTTCGGGTGCGCCATTCCAAGTATGGCGTGGGGACGATTGTCAAGTGCTACGGTACGGGGGATAACGCCCGCGTGGATGTCCGCTTCAACGGTGACAACGCCACAAGGACGATTATCTTGAAATATGCGGCTTTGCAGATCATTGGGTAGTGCCGCTTACGACTGTTTATAGTTTTAAGTACGTAGTTGCTAGTAAGCTTTTCACGAAGAAACTATCTGAAACCTGAATTTCTAGTAACTAGTAACTATCAACTGGTAACTTATTTTGCTATCTTATGCGATGTAACTAACGAGGTTTTTATGCTCGAACGTGAAGAAGTATTGAAATTGGCGAAACTCTCGAGGCTCGAAGTTGCCGAAGGCGACATCGATTCCGTGAAGGGGCACCTGGACAAGATGCTCGACCACATGGAAGCGCTCAAGTCGCTCGATTTGTCGAACGTCGAACCGATGACCGGCGTCGAAAACGGTGCGACGATCCTCCGCGAAGACGTCCCGGTGCAGGGATTCTCGCTGGATCAGGCTTTCGCGAATGCGCCCGCAGTGGAAAACGACCACTTCGCCATTCCGAAGGTTATCGGCGGCTAGTCTGAATTTGCCATAAGCGCCTTATTGAATTTATGACTGCAGTACACTGCATAGTACCCGCACGTATGGGGTCTTCTCGGTTTCCAGGGAAGCCCCTTTTTAAGTTATGCGGTAAGGAAATGATTGTGCGCACCCTCGAGCGTGCCAGGCTCGCGGAGTGCTTTGATCGTATTGTTTGCGCGACGGACAGCGAACAGATTGCCGAGGTCGTCTCCAGGGCGGGTTTCGAGTTCCTGCTTACCGGGCCCGCGAATACGGGTTCTGACCGCGTCGCCGAGGCCGCAAGAGCCTTGGATCTCGACCTGGTGGTGAACCTGCAGGGGGATGAACCCCTGGTGGAACCCGACGTGCTTGTCGATGTCGCGCACGAGCTCGCGGCGCATCCGGATTGCTGGGTGAGTGTCGCCTGCCCCTTGAATCCTATGGAAGCCGAACTTCAGACCGTGGTGAAGGTCCGGGTCGAAGACGGTATTGCCGTGGACTTTACCCGCCACGTGGAGCCGAGTGATGCTCCGCGTTGGTTCCAGCACCAGGGAATATACGCGTATTCCCGAGTGGCGCGGGACGAGTTTTCTTCGCTGCCGCAGAGCGCGGTGGAAAAGGAACGTTCGCTGGAACAGATGCGCATCATGGGCATACGCCCGATACGCATGGTCATGAGCCGCTATCCGTCGGTGTCGGTGGATGTTCCCTCCGATGCCGCTGCGGTGGAAGCGCTCATCAACAAACAATCGCTTGAAAACAAGTGGGGATAAAATGATTGCATGCATGCGCGGGTTCGCCCCGCAAATCCCTGGACTTCGTTTTCGTTTCGTTTATCCGGTCTACCTCTCCTTTAGCCAGGCGAGGGGACCCGATGAATTCTGCTGAACGAAAAGTCCTTCATGTAGCACTGGCCCTCTTTTTGGTGGGAATCTTGGTGAGGTTCCTGCCGTGGGGGCTGCCTTCCGTCGATTTTGTGGACATCGGGGAGCGCCCGAGGAGGGTGGAAACGCCCCCTTTGCAGTCCAAGTTGGAATATGCGGCCCGCGGTGCCCCGGAGGCTGTCGAAACTGACGAAGGTGTAAACGAAAATTTACACAAGAAGGCGGGTAAAAAGCCCCGAAAAAAGAAGGCGGTAGTCCGCTTTCCCTTGCATATCAATACTGCGACGGCGGACGAACTTTGCGCGCTGAAGGGCGTCGGGCCCAAGCTCGCAGAGAAAATTATCGCCTTCAGGGAGCAGCACGGACCCTTCGACGGGCCTGCGAGCCTCCAAAAAGTACCCGGAATTGGCAAAAAAAAATTGGAGGGCATGTTACAATGGGTGATTTTTGATTAGTTTTTATACTATCAAAATCTTCATAAGTCGTTGAGTATATGAGTGATACGAAATTGTACCTAGGTATTGAGGTTGGCGATGTCTCCCTGAAAGTCGCTCTCCTGGATGGCGCCGAAAAGCGCGTCTTGAAGACTGCCGTGCTCCAGACGGAAACCAGCCCCATCGATGACATCTACACGTTCGAGACGGTCCTCCAGGGCTGGATAGACGAGTGTCATCTCGAAGAAATCGAGGCCATCTCCGTGACGGTCCCCGCCTTCAGGTCCATTGTCCGCCAGGTGTTCGTGCCGGCCGAAGCCGTCGCGAATATCGACGACTACGTCCAGTGGTACCTCGGGCTCATTACCAATGGCGATAAGGGCTCCTATATCACCGACTACAAGATTCTGGGTGGCGATTCCTCCGTCGGGCAGACCGTTCTGCTTATTGCGGTCCGACGTGAATGGGTCGATGCACTGCGCAAGGGATTCCGCAGCAAGAGCCTCGTCCCGAAGGGGATGGAGGTGGACGTGCTTTCCCTGATGAACCTCATGGATGCTGCCGAAGGGATCAAGAAGGAACTGGAATGCGTCATCAAGGCCGACTACTTCGGCGTGACACTGCTCTGGCTCAGCAAGGACAACATGCATGCGCTGCGCTGCGTCTCGACGCTTTCCCTGGTGAACGCCTCCATGGAAGAGGCCGCTTCTATCCTTGCCGACGGTATTGTCGAACAGATGAAGCTTGCTAAGGAACAGAACTCCGTGCCGGAAGTGAAGCAGGTGCACCTCTGTGGCGAAATGGCCATGGAACCCCTGTTCGTCCAGAAATTGCGCGAGAAGTTTGCTGACAATTGCCAGATTGTACTTATGGATTCTTTCTCCAATCTCAGACTGCCGGTCGACGAGGCCGATTCTGCCGCTGTGCTTAATTGCGCCGGTGCAATCGGAACTGCTCTCGGCCTGATGGGGGGTGTATGATTCGATTGAATTTGATGGAGGCCGCTGAACGCGTTGTTGTTACCGATGTCGTCACCCCGGTACGAGTGACTGACGTTTCGTCGCAGGTCAATACCTCCAAGAAAAAGACTTTGTTTGTCGCGGCTATTGTCGTGTTCGTGTTCGGTATGTTCAGCTGCATTTTGAGCGTGTTCGGCGTCCCGAAGCCTTTGCAGGGAATGCTGCCCAGTCAGTATCTCGATCTTATTGGCGCAGAAGACCCGAGCCGCAGTGCCCTTGCCTTGAGCAACGGACAGCAGACTTCTGCCGGTGGTTCGCTCGAAGCCCAGGCCGCTGCCGCCGAAGAAGCTATCAAGCGCCGCAACGCCTTGACTGTTGGCCAGGTGGTGGGCGAGGTCAAGCCGCAGGTGCTGTTCAACAACAAGCGCGAAGACTACAATTCGTTCCTTCCGATGGAAAAGATTTCGTACCAGCGCGCTGCGATCAACCAGTTCTTTACGTTCCTCACGACGGCGACTCCGGACGATGTCGGCTTCTCCGACTGCGTGTTCCAGTCCCCGAACTACTTCTATGTGCGTGGCGTTTCGGCCAAGCCCACTTCGCAGCGCAGTTTCTTGGAACGCGTGAAGGCGGTAAGTACGGACTTCCGCACGCCGCCTCTGCCCGAAAACGCTCCGGCGACCGACATTACCGCATTCGGCTTGTTTAACGTGAACAACGTGAACAAGGCTGCGGTGTCGACCTTCGTGAACGCGAAGGACATCGTCGAAGAAATCAAGGCGTTCAAGACTTTGGCTGCTGCGAACAAGGTAACGATATTCGGCTTCGACAAGCCCGCGATCGAAGAGTTTGGCGTGTACAAACGCTTCACCTATCAGGTGTCGACCACGGCGGACTTCCCGGAACTTCAGTCTATGATGGCAGCGCTGGATGCCTCTCCGGTGCGCATTGGCGTCACGAAGGCTGAACTCAAGCTCGTGAAGAGGAACCTGAACACCGCCATGACCCTGGTGATGTTCGTCGCTCCGTAATATGCCTATTCGCATTACTGGCGGTTTACTTCGGGGGCGCAACGTCCCCTCTCCCGATACGTCCAAGACAAGGCCTACGGGCTCTCGTACGCGCGAGGCCCTCTTCAATATTTTGCAGGGCGTGGAAGGTTTCCGCGTGCTCGACCTTTTTGCGGGTACGGGCATCATGGGAATCGAGGCCATAAGCCGCGGAGCGGCAAGCGTCGTCGCAGTAGAAATGGCGCATGCGCAGGCCCGCCTTGTGCTACAGGCGTACAAGTCGCTTTCTCTGGAAAAGCAACTTACGTTGTTCGAAAAGAATGCGCTGACGCTGGAAAAGGAATCTTTCTGCGTGTCGGAGGGATTCGACCTGATTTATGCCGATCCTCCGTTCAAGGACATGGAATATCCCGACTTGCGCAAGTTCTGGGACTGGCTGAATCCGGGCGGTGTCGCCGTCTTCGAGGCGCCGAGCCGCAACTTGCCTGCATGGGCGAAAGAGGCCTCCGACGCTGGTACCGTGCAGGTGCGTCGTTACGGGGAATCGTCCCTCGTTATTTACAGGGGCTAGAGTTCCTGAGGTTGCTGCGCAACAGTTCCTAGTTATGAGTTACTAGTTCTTAGTATCGTCTGTATCAAGATGCATCTTGATATAAGATATTCTAGTAACTAGGAACTATTGACTAATAACTAGCCCGCAGAGTGTAACTGCGCCGCAGGTGCTTAGTAACCAGTAACCAGCGATCAGTAACTAGCGACTAATAACTATATTTATGGCATGAAACGAATTGCCGTATTCGCGGGGTCGTTCGACCCGTTTACGCTTGGTCACTTGGATATCGTGAAGCGCGCTGCCGCGCTGTTTGATGAAGTGTATGTGCTCCTTGCGGTGAATGCGTCCAAGAAGTATCTTTTTGACGAGGCCGCCCGCATCGATATGGTGCGCAAGGCGGTGGCGCAGTTCCCGAACGTGAAGGCGGACTGCGTCGATGGCCTTACCGTCGATTTTATGAAGCGCGTCGGTGCGAAGTACCTGGTGCGTGGCATCCGCGGAGCATCTGACGTGGATTACGAGCAGACGGTCGCCTGGAACAACAAGGTGCTTTACCCCGAATGCGAGACGATTTTCTTGTCGAGCGCGCCCGAACACCTGATGGTGAGCAGCTCCGTTGTTCGCGAACTCCTGAAGTCGGGAATCGCGCGTGATGAAGAAGGCCGCAAGCTGCTCGCGAAGTACGTGCCTGAACCCGTCGCGGAAAAACTTCTAGAATCAGGCAATTTTAGCAACCGGTGAGCAGCAGCCAGCGACCAATAACCAGCGACTAGCGACCAACAACCAGTGACCAATTACTATGAGACCTTTTCAATTCTTACCTAAAGTTCTGCGAGTCTTGCTGATTGTCAATGCCGTCATTTTCGGTATTGCCTTTGTGGGCGGGACTCTGCTTGGCCTGCACCTGAACCTGCCCGGACTGGGCGATGCCAACGTTCGCGACTACATCGCGTTCCTGGGTGCCTTCTGGCCGTTTGCACCTGAACAGGCGTGGCGTTTTGTGACCTACATGTTCGTGCATGTGGACTTCTGGCATTTCGTGTTCAACATGTTGATGCTTTGGATGTTCGGCAGTGAAGTTGCCGACATGATGGGAACGAGGCATTTTACCGCGATGTACATGTTCTGCGGTGTCTTTGCTGCGGTATTCAGCCTGGTGATGTACCTGCTGGGGCTTACGAGCTCCCCGATTATCGGTGCGTCCGGCGCCCTGATGGGAATATTTGTGGCATATTACAAGTTCTTCCCGAACAGAATGCTCCTGATGTTCTTCTTTTTCCCGATGCGCATCAAGTATGCGATGTGGTTCATGGTGGCCATCGACGTGCTGATGGCGCATTCCAGCGACGGCATTGCGCATTTCGCGCACTTGGGCGGTGTCGTGGGCGGATTCTTGTACATGTGGATTTATGAACACGGTTTCGGTCGCTCCCTGGAAGGCTTTGCCGAAAAGGTCGAAGACGGAATACGCCGTGTGCGTCGCCCGAAGTTCCGCCTGCACGATGGCGGGAACAGCGCCGAGGATATTTCTGATGCTGATGTTGATGCCGGTATGAGCACGGATTCGCGCGAGCCGGATGAACCGCTGGAAGGCGAAGTCTTCTTCGTGGACGAGCAGAAGCGCATGGATGAAATTCTCAAGAAGGTTAGCCGTGACGGCATAAATTCCTTGACGGATACTGAACGTAAATTCTTGCTGAAGGCGGGCGAAAGGCTGCGCCGTCGCAGGGGAGGTATGTAATGAAGAAAGTTCTTGGTATGGGCGCGGCCCTCGTTGATATTCTCGCGAATGTGGATGACGCATGGATTGAATCGCAGGGCGTGCAGAAGGGCGGCATGAACATGGTGGACTGGCCGCAGATGGAAAAGTTCCTCTCGGCTCTCGACAAGCCGCTGCGCGTGCCGGGCGGCTCCACTTGCAACACGATGGTCGGGCTTTCCCGCCTGGGTGGCAAGGCTGCTTTCATTTCGAAGGTCGGTGACGATGAACTCGGAAATATTTTCCGCGCCCACTTGGAAAAGAACGGCGTGGAATCGAAGCTCGGTGTCTCGGATGCCGCGACGGGTTGCGTGTTCAGCGCCGTGACGCCCGATGCCCAGCGCTCCATGTGGACATATCTCGGGGCTTCGGACTTCCTTTCGAGCGATGACTTTGTGCCCGCGCTCTATGACGGCGTTGGCCTCTTGTATGCGGAAGGCTACCGCGCGTTCAATGCGGACTGCTTCAAGAAGTCTTTCACGTTGGCCCGCAGCCTGGGCGTGGAAACTGCGCTTGACTTCAGCAGCTTCGGCGTGGTGGATGCCTGCCGCAAGCTGTTCGACGAACTCTTTGCCGAAAAGATGATTGATATCATCATCGCGAACGAAGATGAGGCTTTCGCCTATGCGGGCGTGAAGGAAGAAGCCGCGCTCGACGTGCTTGCAGCGAAGGCGAAGGTCGCCGTGGTGAAGATTGGCAAGCGCGGTGCCCTCATTGCCAAGGACGGCAAGGTGACGCGCGTGCAGGCTGGCCCCGCAAAGGCTATCGACACGACGGGCGCCGGCGACCTGTGGGCGTCGGGATTCCTGTACGGCTACATGAACGGCTGGGACATGGAACGTAGCGGCAACCTCGGAAGCGTCGTCAGCAACGAGGTGGTGCAGGTGATGGGCGCCCAGATTCCCGAAGACGGCTGGAAGCGCATTCTGGCTGCCCGCGGATAATATTCCAGACATTTTTTGCATATGGTACAGGCCAAACGCTCCTTTGGGGGCGTTGCCTGTATTTTTTTGCTTTTTGAAGGGGTATTGTTTCCGCCTTTGAGGAAAATCACGGCAATCGCTGTAGTAAAAAGATATATTTAAAACGAAAATGGAGGTCATATGAAAAAGTTGACTGCTCTTGCAATATTTGCCATCGCGTCTTTTGCGTTTGCACAAGATGGGGCGATCCACAATGTGTGCGATACGCTTTCGCTAGGTACACAGCCCGAGATTGAGCTTGTTCCCGCCTATATCGATGAATCCAACTGGTACGGCAACCCGCGGACATGGGTGAAGGATTCCTCGACCTTTAAACGGCATGAATCCTATGAAACTCTGACCATGAGTTATTCCAAGAATAAGAGCATGCAGATGCCCGTATCTATTACGGCCGCTTGCCGCGAAATGCAGGGGACGAGTCTGGGTGTTGTCACGTGGACGACAAAGCAGACGTGGAAAAGCGAGGTCATATCCGGTTACACGACGGATATTTACGACATTCGCGCTTTGAAGGTGAATGGGCACGATTCCACGAATACCTATAACATTTTGGCTTTCGTTAATGGGCCGCTTCCTGAAGGTCTTGCGTTCAAGTCGAACGAACTGCTGTTTTCAGAAACCTTTGAATTTGCTTTCGAGTGGTGGTTTGCTTCTGCGAAATACCAGCACTTTACGGATGCGACGCATGCGACCAATCAGTACGGTTCTTCTATTGGCAATGATTCCCTGAAGGTTGTTAATGCCGCTATTAGCGCGTTGGCGATTCCCGATTCTATAACCAATATCCGCATTCAGGTGGTCAAGGTGGTGTTTATGGATTCCCGCAAGCAGTTCATTCCGGGATCCTCGTCTTCTAGCGTCGTGAGCAGTTCTTCTGTCGTTCCGGCATCCAGCTCGGTAACCGAGAGCAGCTCCTCCATTGTGGAAAGTTCTTCGTCAAAGCCGGCGAGCAGCTCGTCTCAGCCGTCTTCTTCTAGCAAGACGCCCGAATCTTCTTCTAGCAAGACGCCTGAATCTTCTTCTAGCAAGATTCCGGAATCCTCGTCGAGCGTGGTGCCGAGTTCTTCGTCCAAGCCGGTGAGCAGCTCGTCTTCGATACCGGCATCGAGCTCCAGCGTAGACAAGAGTTCTTCTTCTGTCGCTCCCGAATCGTCCAGTATGGGTCCGGAACCGAAATCCTCTTCTTCCAAGAAGCAAGAAAGTAGCTCGTCCGGGAATAGCGACCGCATAATGGTCTTGGGTGGCCAGGATGCCTCCAGGTATGTGGTGCAGGTGCGCCGTCTTGATGGTACTATTGCCAAGGATTCGAGAAAACTCGGCCCCGGCGTCTATTATGTGAAGTATTCTGACGGTACTTGGCAGAAAAAAGCCCTGCTCTTGAAATAGTTACTTTGCTATATTGAGGGCATGAAGAAGTTCTTTGCCCTTGTTATTTCCGTTGCCGCGATTGCGTTCGCGGCAGAGACAGCGTCGATGCCTGCGCCTACGGATCCTGCTGTGGATACGTCCGTGGAGCAGGTTCCCGTGGACGTGATGCAAGAGGAACTCAGCGTGCGCGATAGCGTGATGCAGCTTCGCGATAGCCTTTGCACGGTGGAGAAGGATTCGCTCCGCAAGGCGGTTGTCGTTGAAGAGGCCAAGTGCACAAACTGGGAAAAGAGCTACCAGACAATGAAGGCCGATAATGAGGTCTGTGCAAAAGCTTTGGGTGTCGCGCTCGGCGTGAACGAGAAAAGTAAAGAAGAAGCCGATGAAGAGAAGAAAAAAGCCGCAATGATGGGGGGAACATCGTTCCTGAGCGGTCTTGGAATAGGTCTCTTGATCATGTGGCTGATAATGAAATAATTTAGGATTTGTACATGAATAAATGTGCCATCGTGTCTTTTGGCCTGCTTTTAAGTGCGGGCTTTTGTTTTGCTAAGCAAAATGCCGTGTCTGCCGGTCCGTTCCAGTTTGGCAACGTGCTGACTCCGCTTGCTACGGTTTCGTTGAAGACCGCCGAAATTTCGGCGTTTATGCCGGGCAAGAACGTGTTGTTCGTTGTGGGCGGCGACAAGGTAGTCGAGGTGGTGGACCTGAGCAATCCCGGACTTCCGAAGAAGGTTGCCGAAACGCAGGTCCCCGGGAATGCGTCCAGTGTGACTGTCCATGGCGACCTTGTGGCGGTAAGCCTGCTCGAAGATGAGGAGTGGCGTGATGGACAGGTGCAGGTGATGCGCTATACGGACAGCCTGGAAACCATCGGGGTGTACAAGGTGTGCAGCCAGCCCGACATGCTTACGTTCACTCCCGATGGCAAAAAGCTGTTGGTGGCCTGCGAAGGTTCGCCAAGTGCGGACTTTGCGGAAGACCCCGAGGGCGGTGTCGCTATTTTGTCTGTGAAAAATGCAGGCAAGGCGGAACTGTGGAAAAAAGCGGAACTGACGGTGGCCCGCTTCAACAGGCTCGATACGGCGGGGTTGAAGAAGGCGGGTGTCCGCGCTCCTGGTGCGCAGGGCTTTGTCAAATCGCTGGAACCGGAATACATCACGGTGTCGGGTGATTCCAGGTGGGCTTGGGTCTCGTTGCAGGAGAACAACGCCATCGCCAAGCTGGATGTTGCGGCAAAGAAGATTGTGAAGGTTTTCCCGCTCGGCTATATTGACCATTCGCAACCCGGCAGCATGCTCGATGCTGTCAGCGACGGAATGATTGAAATGAAAAATTACCCGCTGCGTGGCCTGCGCCAGCCCGACGGGATTGCCTCTTTTGCGATTGGCGACAAGTACTACGTGCTGACGGCGAACGAGGGCGCCCCCGTGAACGATTACAAGGCGTGGACGGATGTGACGACCCCGCTGATGCTTGCGGAACAGGGAAGGCTCGACCGTAGCGTGTTTACGGATTCGCTCCTGAACGAACTGAAGGATTTGTCCGTGAGCAACCTGGAACGCTGCAATGCGGGTAGGCGCACTCATGCAAGTGACAACTGCCCTTACATGTACGCTTTCGGCTCGCGTTCCGTGAGTATTTTTGATGGTGAGAAGGGCTCGCTCGTGTGGGACTCTCACGAAATGTTCGAACGCATCTTGGCTAAAATTGCACCGGAATACTTCAACTGGAATTCCAAGAAAAACAAGGTCAAGATGGACAAGCGCAGTTCCGACAAGGGCTGCGAACCCGAAAACGTGACTGTGGGCGAGGTCGGCTACAAGCGCTACGCCTTTGTGGGGCTCGAACGCACGAGCGGAATCGCCGTGGTTGACGTTACCGATATTGAACAGGGCAATCTTCTCAAGGTGCGCTCTCCGGAAGACTACAGGGGGCCCAAGGTGGTCGATTATTACCTGGATCCGCTGGACCGCGGCCCCGAGGGAATCCTCTTCATTCCTGCAGACAAGAGCCCGCTTGCCGACCAGGCTTTGCTTGTCGTCGGTTACGAGTACAGCAAGACGCTCACCATTTACCAGGTGAAATAAAAAAGTATTTCAGGGTATAAAAAACGCCGGGCTTTGGGCTCGGCGTTATATTTTTTGGATTCCTCGGCTAACCGCCTCGGAATGACGCAATGGGATTATCCCAGCAGTTCTTCCTTGCTGATGGCCTTGAAGTTCGTTGCCTTCAGGGCTTCGATGGCCTTGTCCACGTCCTGGAAGCGCAGAATCATGATGTTGCTGCCGTTCAGGGTGGAGGGGTAGGCGTACATGTAGTCGATCTGCTGGCTACCGACCGCGGTGGAGAGCAGTTCGGCGAGGCCGCCGATGGCCGCGTTCACGGGGCAGGCTACCACGTCGGTGATGGTGGCGCTGAGGCCCGCCTTGGCGAGCACGTCAACGGCCTTTTCCGGGTCACTGACGATAAGGCGGATGAGGCCGAATTCGCCCGAGTCGGCAAGCGTGAGCGAAAGCAGGTTCACGCCGGCGTCGGCGAGGGAACGGCACACGGCCTGGAGACGGCCCGGACGGTTCGATACGAAAACGGATACTTGCGGAATCTTCATGTTGTACCTCCTTACATCTTCTTCCTGTTGTCGATGACGCGCTTTGCCTTGCCTTCGCTACGCGGCAGCGAATCGGGTTCGCAGAGCGTAACGATCACGGAAATGCCGAGAATCTGTTCGATGGAGTGCTTGAACTTCTTGTTCAGCTGTTCCATGGCGCTCATGGAGTCGCTCACCATGTCGCGGGAAACTTCCACCTTGACCTCGAGCGTGTCCATGTTGTTCTTGGTGTCGAGTACAATCTGGTAGTGCGGCAGTGCCTTCTCCGCGCGGAGGAGGGCCGTTTCGATCTGGCTCGGGAACACGTTCACGCCGCGCATGATGATCATGTCGTCGCTGCGGCGGCCAATGCGGCGGATACGGCGGATGGTACGGCCGCAGCTACACTTCGTCTTTTCGATGGTCGTAATGTCGCGTGTGCGGTAGCGGATGATGGGCATGGCCTTCTTGCTGAGCGTAGAAAGCACGAGTTCGCCTTCTTCACCGTCCGGAAGCGGTTCAAGAGTTTCGGGGTCGATGATTTCGGGGTAGAAGTGGTCTTCGAAGATGTGGATGCCGTCGCGGCACTCGCATTCGCAACCCACGCCCGGGCCCACGATTTCGGAAAGGCCGTAGATGTCGTAGGCCTTGATGCCCGTCTTTTCTTCGATGTAGTCGCGCATGCCGTCGCTCCAGGGTTCGGCACCGAAGATACCGCGCTTGACCTTCAGGTCACGGATATCGATACCCATCTTTTCGGCGACGTCGATGATGCGGACAAAGTAACTGGGCGTTCCGCCCACCGCGGTGACCCCGAAATCCTTCATGAGCATCACCTGGCGTTCGGTATTGCCGCCGCTGATAGGAATGACGGTCGCGCCGAGGGCTTCGAAACCGCCGTGGATGCCGAGACCGCCCGTAAAGAGGCCGTAGCCGTAGAAGTTCTGCACGATGTCGGTGCTGCGGAAGCCGCAAGCGAGGAGGCCGCGCTTAACGACCTGGGCCCACACGTCCATGTCTTCCTTGGTGTAGCCGACCACGATGGGTTTGCCGGTGGTACCGGAACTTGCGTGCAGGCGCACGACTTCGCTCATGTCGACGGCGAAGAGGCCATACGGGTAGGTGTCGCGCAGGTCCTTCTTCATGGTGAAGGGGAGTTTGGCCACGTCCTTGAGGCTCTTGATGTCTTCGGGCTTGAGGCCCTTCTCGTCCATACGTTCACGGAAGAGCGGGACCTTTTCATAGGCAAGCTTTACGGTGGCGCGCATACGCTGCAGCTGCAGGTCACGCAATTTTTCTTCGGGCATGAAGTCCAGGGCCATTTCGGGCAGGACCTTGTTTTCTTCGTCATTCCAAGCGGTTGAACGCATAAAATCCTCTGTATGTAGTTGAGGGTAAAAATTACCGAAAAGAATTTAGTCTTTTTATGCAGGGAAAAAAAGAAAAAATTTCGAAAATTTTTTCTTGGGCCCCGCTTTTTTTACAATCGCTGTAAAGTTGTCGTACTATGTGCGTTTTTCGGTATTCCTGGTTGGGCGGAAGTTTTCAATTTTTGTATTTTTGTGCGGTATTTTAAGTTTTTTATGATTCTATAGGTAGGTTTACTCTGCGTTCCCGAATTGTAATTCTGATACTCGCCTTTGCTGGTTTGATGCACGCCCAGTTGCTGGATATGTCCCAAATGCCTACGGACTACATGGCCGAAAATACGGTCCGCAAGGTCAAGGTCGAAGGCAACGTCAACATGGAGCAACGCTCTATCCTTAGCCGCATAGGCATCCGTGACGGCCAGACTTATTCCCCGTCGGCTCTTTCCGACAAGGTGCAGGAATCCGTTGCCGCCCTCTACAAGTCCGGCCTCTTTGACGATGTGTCGGCCTGGGTCGACTACGTGGACAACAGCACCGAGGTGGACCTCATTTTCAAGATCAAGGAACTTCCGGCGCTCGATAGCGCCATTCTGGACGGATGTGACGAGATTTCCGAGGACGACCTGCGCCTCAAGTTGCGCATGGTTCCCGGACAGGTTTACAGCAAGAGCCAGCTCGAACGTGACCGCCAGGCGTTGATTGACCATTACCATTCTGAAGGTTTCTTGTTGGCCGAAGTCGGTTACCGCGAAACTCAGATCGACGACAACAAGAACCAGGTGACCTTCATTATCCGCGAAGGCGAAAAAGTCAAGGTACGCCGCATCGAAATCGAGGGCAACGACAACGTGCCTTACGAGGACATCACCGACCACATGCTCACGAAGGTGGACCAGTGGTACGGCGGTGGTGAATTCAAGGAAAACGTGTTCGAGGCCGACCGCGATACGGTTCTCAACGCCATTCGCCATTTCGGTTACCTGGATGCAGAACTTACTGAGTTCCGTGCCGAATACCTGCCGGACTCCAGTTGCCTGTTCTACTTGGGACGTATGGTGCCGGTCGGGGATCGCCTCCAGCCGCTTTACGACCAGCTGAACCGCGCCATGTCGGATCCGTCGAATGCCATGTACAAGATGGCGGGCAAGCCGACCATGCAGGTCTCGCACTTCTTCCGCCGCGCGAGGGAGGCTTCGACTCACCACGGGTATGTGACCCGTCCGCTCCCGCAGGTCAAGGAAGAAGAAGACGCCCTTAAGCTTTTGAACGACATTATCCGCTATGAGGATTCCCGCAAGGAATTGCTCAATATTGTGAAGGGAAACAAGTTCAACAATCCGAAGATTGATTCGCTCAAGAAAATCAAGAAGCTTTCGGAATACGACGAAAAGCTCCTGGTGCGTTACATCATCGAGGACATGTTCCCGCTTTTGAACAAGTACGACAACATCAAGACTTCGAGCGCCATCTGCATCCACATCGGCATGATTGAAGGCCGCCGCTACTACATGGGCAGCGTGCACTTCTCCGGCAACGAGGTGCTCAACGACAAGGTGCTGAACTACACGTTCCGCCTCGACAGCGGCTCCGTATTCGACCAGTACCTGTACGAAGCGTCCCGTAAGGCTTTGATTGACGTTTACCGCGAAGACGGCTACCTGTTTGCGCAGTTCGACGAAGAGCGCACGTTCGAGAACGACTCCATTGTGAACCTCACGTACCGCATGCGTGAAGGCCTCCCGGCGAGCATCCACAAGGTTTACATCCACGGCAACACGAAGACCAACGAAAAGGTCATCCGCCGCGAAGTGCGCCTGTATCCGGGTGACACCTACCGCCAGTCTGCATTGGAACGCAGCTTCCGCGAAATCATGCAGCTCAACTACTTCGACATGGTTGTGCCCGATATCAAGATCCACAGCGAGCAGGAAGTCGACCTCGACTTCACCGTGCAGGAGAAGGAAGCGGGAACCGGCCAGTTCAGTCTGGGCGTGTCGTACAGCGAGAGCGACGGTCTTGTGGGTACGGCTAGCATTTCTATCCCGAACTGCTGTATGGGTGACGGCCAGGCGGCAAGCCTGAATGTGGAATACGGTGCCGACAAGAAGAGCGCCTCCATCAGCTTCCAGGAACCCTGGCTCCTCGACAAGCCGATTACCTTGGGTGCAAGCCTCAGTTACACCTGGTGGAACATGGAAGACTACGGCGACCCGAACATTACCCGCTACGGCGGAAGCGTGTATGTGGGTAAGCGCCTCAAGTGGCCCGATGACTACTTCTACGGCCAGATCGGTTACAGCTGGCTCATGAACAAGCAGGGCCCGAACATCGACGACAGCTACGTGGTCTACACCGGTATCGAATCTGCCATCAACTTCCGTATCGTGCGCGACGACAAGAACCTGCCGCAGTTCCCGACGGAAGGTTCCCGCTACGTGCTCGACGTGCAGGTGGCCGACAATCTGCTCTTCAGTGACTTCTGTTTCATCAAGACTGAACTTACCATCAAGTGGTGGTTCCCGCTGTTCAGCGACCGCCTCGCGATTGCGCTTACCAACGAGTACGGCGTTATCTTTGGCGACCAGCTGCAGTACCGCACGCTCTACACGATGGGCGGCGTGATGGGTTACGAAGGAACGATGCGCGGTTACAGCTCGGGCTCTATCGGTTACCGTCGCCTGGGCCGCAGCTACCAGTACATCGGCGCCGAACTCCAGCTGGGTATCGTGCCGCAGACATTCTACCTGTTGCCGTTCTTCTTCGATGCGGGTAACGTGTTCGGTGAACGCTATGACCCCAAGACGAAGGTTGCCAAGCCCAGCAGGAACCCGCTCAGCGAATGGGATCCGACAAGCCTCAAGAAGGATATCGGTTTCGGTTTCCGCGTTGTGGTGCCGATGCTCGGTATTATCGGATTCGACTTTGCATGGCCGCTCGATGTGGGCGAGACCTACACCGGTCTGCAGCGCACCAAGGTGGGCGACATGGAATTCAACTTTGTCATCGGTCAGGGATTCTAGGGAATTTGGAGGCTCTATGATTCGCAAGATTCTAATCGTTTTGATGATGGTGTTCGCAAGCGCGACTTTTGCCGAAGACGGCCTTCGTATCGCGCATGTGGATTCCAAGCTCATCTTCGACGGCTACAAGGGCACGAGAAAGGCCCAGGAAGAATATGACCGTCAGGTGGCCAAGTGGGAACAGCAGGCCAACCTGCTGCAGAAGGAACTTTCCGCTATCAAGGAAAAGCTCGACAAGCAGATGCTGATGCTCAGCGATGAGAAAAAGCGCGAACTCGAGGCCGAATACAACAAGAAGGATACGGAGCTCAAGACCTTCATCGACCGCGTGTACGGCCGTAAGGGCGAACTTATCACGCAGAACGAGAAGGTGAGCGCCCCGATTATCCAGCTTATCCGCAAGGCGATTAACGAGATTGCCCTGCAGGAAGGCTATGACATGGTCGTGGACCGTGCGACTGGCTCTGTGCTTTTCTGGAAAAAGGAAAACGACCTTACGAGCAAGGTCCTTGATTACTTGAATAACAGATAGTTTTGCAATTGTCATGCCGGCTGCCTGTCCTGAGTGCGCCGGCATCGCCGTTTTTATTTTTTAAAACCTAAACTCTAAAACCGAACATCTAATTATGGCTGAAAATAAAGCAGAAAAATTCGTTTTCTACATGTACAAGATGACCAAGTCCTATCCGCCTAACAAGGAGGTGCTGAAGGACATTTCTTTGAGCTTCTACTATGGCGCAAAGATTGGCATCATCGGCCAGAACGGTGCCGGTAAGTCTACCTTGCTGCGCATCATGGCGGGCATCGACAAGGAATTCCAAGGAGAAGCCTGGATTGAGCCGGGCCGTACCGCGGGATACCTGCCGCAGGAACCGCAGCTGGACCCGAACCTGACCGTCAAGGAAAACGTGATGCAGGCCGTCGCCAAGAAGCAGGCCGTGCTTGACCGCTTCAACGAAATCTCCATGAAGTTCGCTGAACCCATGGAAGACGACGAGATGAACAAGCTTTTGGACGAACAGGCCAAGCTTCAGGACATCATCGACGCTCAGGACTTGTGGAGCCTCGACCGCAATATTGAAATCGCCATGGATGCTCTCCGCTGCCCGCCGGGTGACTGGCCGGTGACGAACCTCTCCGGTGGTGAAAAGCGCCGCGTGGCCCTTTGCCGCCTGCTCCTCGAAGAACCGGATTTGTTGTTGCTCGACGAACCGACGAACCACCTGGATGCCGAAACGGTTGCTTGGCTCGATCGCCACCTCCGTGAATACAAGGGCTCCGTGATTCTCGTGACGCATGACCGTTACTTCCTCGACAACGTGACGAACTGGATTCTGGAAATCGACCGCGGTCGCGGCATTCCTTGGGAAGGCAATTACGCCCAGTGGCTCGACCAGAAACTCGAACGCATGAAGAACGAAGAGAAGGGCGAATCCGACCGTCAGAAGCGCCTCGCTCGCGAACAGGAATGGGTGAAGGCTTCTCCGAAGGCACGCCAGGCCAAGAGCAAGGCCCGTTTGAAGGCTTACGAAGAACTCTTGGCCGAAGATTCTCGCGAACAGATCAAGGTGGCCCAGATTCATATTGCGAACGGCAAGCGCTTGGGCGATATCGTCATTCAGGCGGAACACTTGCAGAAGGCCTTTGGCGAAAAGGTGCTCTTCGACGATTTGAACTTTAGCTTGCCGCGCTCGGGCATCGTGGGCATCATCGGCCCCAACGGTGCCGGTAAGACGACTTTGTTCAAGATGATCATGGGCACGGAAAAGCCCGATGGCGGTACGCTCAAGATTGGCGAAACCGTTGAAATCATCAGTATGGAGCAGGGCCGCGAAAGCTTGGACGATTCCAAGACCGTTTGGGAATCTATCACGGGTGGCAACGACGAAATTATGGTGGGCGACCGCAAGATGAACGGACGCGC
>NZ_JAFZKX010000006.1 GCF_017551775.1 Fibrobacter sp.
GGTTTCCTGGTCGAGGCGGTGCGCGATGGTGGGCTTGAAGTCGAGGCCTTCGCGGCGGCCCCATTCCCAAAGGTATTCCACGAGGCTTTCACCGGGGCGCGTTCCGGAACCGGGCTGGCTTGCAAGTCCCGAGGGCTTGTTCACGACGACGTAGTCTTCTGTCTGGATGACGATGTCGAGTTCCTTGACGCCCCAGCACGACTGCTTTTCTGCCGGAGAGAGCGCCTTGCCCCAGGTGGACTTGTTCTTCGCGAAACCGGATTTTGCTTGTGTTTCCTCGGTTACGGGGCGTTGCGGGGTGTCCCCGCTAGAAGGGGTAGCGGATGCCGTGGCAGAAGCGAGGGGAACGCTTTCCCCTTCCACGCTCTTGAAGTTCTCGTAGATGCAGACGGTGTCGCCTTCCTGGAGCATCTGGTTCGCCTTGCCGATGACTCCGTTCACTCGGACCTTTTTCTTGCGGATGACGGCGAAGAATACGGACAGGGATTCATCGGGGAATGCCTTGCGCAGGAACCTGTCGAGGCGCATGTTGGCGAAGTTGCGGTCTATAACGCGAGTAATCATGGCGGCTTTTTAACTTTGGTTTTAAATGCAATTTAGAAAAAAAAGAACGCACGCATTTATCTATATTTGCATCATGCTCAATTGGGAAACTCTTTTGTCGGCGACGCGGTATGGACATCCCGCCGACCCGGATCCGAACCGCTCCGATTACCACAGGGATTACGACCGCATTGTTTTTTCGACGGCTTTCCGCAGGCTTGGCCGCAAGACGCAGGTTCACCCATTCTCCGTGAACGACCATGTGCACAGCCGCCTCACGCACAGCATCGAGGTTTCGAGCGTGGGCCGCAGCCTCGCGATTACGGTTTATCACCTGATAAAGAAGTACTTGCCCAAGTATATCAATGAATACCAGTTCGGTACCATCGTGCAGTCCGCGTGCCTTGCGCACGATATCGGCAATCCGCCGTTCGGACATGCGGGGGAGGCCGCCATCCGCGAATGGTTCCGCAAGAACAGGAACAGCGACCCGCTCCGTGGCCTGAGCAACCGTGAAATGGCCGACTTCGAGAACTTCGACGGCAACGCGCAGGGGCACCGCATCTTGAGCAAACTGGAATACCACTTCCTCGATGGCGGAATGCGCCTGACCTATGCGACTATCGGTTCGATGATCAAGTATCCGCAGCTCGCGATGTACGGATGCCCGACGAGCCTTTTTTCGACGGAATACGATTTGTACGAGATGACGGCTGAGACGCTCGGTCTCCCGCAGATTGAGAAGGGCCGCTGGACGAGGCACCCGCTGGTCTACCTGATGGAGGCTGCCGACGATATCTGCTACTCCATTCTCGACGTGGAAGACGCCATCGAACTCGGGATCTTGAGTTACGGCGACGTGCGCGACATGTTCAGCTACCTCTGTGGCCCCGATGTGGACGTGGACCACGAATACGAGGAAAACGGGCGCAATTTCCGCGACTTCCTGAGCAGCATCCGCGGGAAGGCTATCCAGAACCTGATTGACGATGTCGCCGTCGTGTTCGTGAAGCATTACGAAGAGATTATGAACGGCACGCTGGACAAGCACCTGATGGACCTCTCGAATTCGAGCCCGATGTGGGGAATCCGCATCGGCAAGCGCCTCGGGAAGGAACGCATTTACCCGGACCGCCGCAAGACGGAACTCGAAGTGGGTAGCTACACGACGCTTGCGACCGTGCTCGACGCCTTCATCAACGGTGTCTACGACTACCGCCAGAACGGCAAGAATTCGTACCGTGCCGACCGAATCGTGCGCCTTATCGGGCAGGCTAAAATCGGGCAGAGCGTTTCCGCGGCCGAGGCCTACCACCAGGTGCTCGATTTCGTGAGCGGCATGACCGACAACTACGCGACGTATCTGGCGCGCCAGATTGGCGGCCTCGCTATGGGCGTTTGATGGTCTGGCTCTTCGATTACGACCTTACGTTGTACGGGGAAGAGGAACGCTTTGTCCTCGATTCGCTCGACAGGCGCATCGCTCTTTTCGTGCAGAAGACCGTGGGCGGGGATTTTGAAAATGCGACGCGAATCCGCAAGGAATACCTGGTGCGGTTCGGCACGACGCTTTCGGGCCTCATGGCGATGAACGGCACCGACCCGGACGATTTTTTCGACTTCATTCACGAACCGGAACACTTGATTTACCCCAAGGAGGCTCCGGAAAAGCTCGCGCTGTTGCTGGGCTTGAAGGGACCGCGCTTCGTGTTTACCAACGGGCGTCATGACTGGAGCGAAGCGGGCATGGCCCACATGGGAATCGATTCCGCGATAGACGGCGTGTTCGACCTGAAGATGCTCGGCTGGGAAGGCAAACCGCACGATAGCGCGTACGTGAAGATGGAACGCTGGCTGGAACGCGTTTTGCCGGAAAAGGGATGGGCGATGCCCGCGAACCCGAGCGAAATCGTGCTGCTCGAGGATTCCCTGCGCAACCTGGAACCCGCGCATGCCCGCGGCTGGACCACCATTCTCGTAAACCCGAACGTCGAAGCCCCCGCCTGGGTGGACTTCCATATCCCGCATCTGATGAATTTGCCCGATATTCTCCCCGAGGTGACTTCCCGAGCGGGTTGTGCGCATCGGTAAATCTTTACTTTATATTTTTTGTATTTTATACCTCGATGAAACGTACTATACATACTGCATTTTTTTTGGCGCTCGGTTTCTTTTTTGTATCGCTTTCGTGGTCGTTCCCCGCTCCGGCTGCACGAAACGGTTTCAACAACATGAATGTTACGACGGAGTATTCCGAACTCCTGAAGGAGAAGAATGCCCGTAACGATTCCTTGCTCCCGGCGCTCGATGGCGACAAGGCATTTGCCGAAGTGCTCCGCCTGAATCCGAATTTCTGGAGTCTTGGTAGCGCGATGGAAAAGGAAGGCTCCCTTGTCACCAAGCTCAATGCGCAGATCGTGTTTATCGATGGTATCCGCGAGGATCCTTTCTGTGAACTGGTGAAGGGCTCCAAGAGCGACGCTTCCACATGGAACGTGCGTATCGGTGTCGACTTCGTTTCGGGCGGCTCGAATACGGTACATATCCACGTGCAGCAGTGCCTCGACTACGTGCGTGACCAGCTGGGCTATGCCATCAAGCAGGGCGACAAGATTATCGTCATCCCGCCGAAGAAGGTGCTCGACAAGCTCCGTGAAAGCGAAATTCCCGATGCCATCGACCTCGACATGCAGCAGACGCTCTTGAAGGCGCACGAGGAAGTGGAACTCGACGGCAAGTGCCCCAAGAATATCGAGGCCTACATCATCCTGATGAATGTCTACAATCAGGTGAAAGACAAGAAGATGGATTATGTCGTCATCAACGACCAGCTGAACAAGCAGCGCAACGGCGGAAGCCGCGTGCAGAGTTGTGCCTTTAGTCGCGAGTGGAATAAACGCTACCAGGAAAGCGCGAGTTTTGAATGCGATATCGATAATGACCGTTGCCTGTACCGCCAAGAAAACGACGGCAATTCGCAGTGGCAGATCAATTACGAGCAGGACCGTTTCGAGTACATCAACAAGAAGTTCCTTTTCTTCAATCTCAATCCCAAGAGCATCCACAAGGGCGGTTCCATGCTGGATTTGCGCCTGATCCGCCTTTCGACCAAGCTCTACCTGGAAGCCTACATCAACTTGAAGGGCGAACCTGTGACGCTCGGGCTCATCATTGTTCCGGGCGACAAGACCATCGAGGATTACGATGACGGGAGTGACGAGGATGAAGGCGTGATGATGGAATAGCGGAAAAATACGTTGCATTTTTTTCCGCATGAGTATATATTTAGGGTAAATGATAAATTAAGAGAGGGGGAAACCATGAAACAAAAATTTTTTGTATTCGCTGTGGCTGCGTTTATGCTTGCCGCATGTTCGGACGATTCTTCAATCCAGTCGAGCACGGATAAGACATCCAAGGTTTCGACTTCGTGCAAGTTTGACGACTCCTGGTTCGAAGAAGCCTCTGCAAACGGTGGCTTTGCCTTGAAGAAAATGGTCTATGAGGAATCGGCGGGCGAGCGGGAGCCGGAACGTAGTTTCTATGTTGTGGACCAGGGCGATTCCGTCCTTTTCTCGGTCACTGGAATTGTCGATGCTTGCAACAAGATTGTTCGTGATATAGGCATGCGCATGGAGGGCGATACGCTCTACGCGACCCTAAACTATGAGCCGGATGTGGCGACAGATTGCCTCTGTTTTTGGGTGGACATGTCGTTTACGGCAGCAAAAAAGTACGGATCAGCGAAGACGCTGGTCATTGGGAACGAGGTTTTCCCGTTGCATGAACTGTCTGAAACGACGAACGAATCCTTGGCGATTCCTCCGGAAGAAAACGTAACGTCGGGGAAGGCTGTTTTCAAAGGCAGTTCGTGCGAGTTTGATGAAACCTTGCTTGAAAGGGCAGGTGCGGGCAAGTCCCTAAAGAAGACTTCCTCTGAGGAAAAGTTTGGCGAAAAGGCTCAGAATCGCACTTTTTATGTCGAAGAGTCCGAAAGTTCTGCGGAAGTGTTCGTTACGGGCCTTGTCAGTGCGTGCAATAAGGTTATCCGTAGTGTCAGCGTGCGCGTCGAGGGCGATACGCTCTATGCAACCGTTGGCTATATGCCGGATACCGAAACCTTGTGCATGTGCACCTGGGTAGATTTGTCGTTTACTGTCGACAAGGAACTATTGGGCGGTTCCGTAAAGACCTTGGTCATAGGCGAAGAGGTATTCCCGTACCGCGAAAAGGCTGAATCTTCTTCGGAAGAGTGAGTTTGGGCTTTTTTTACGAAAAAACTGCGTTTTTTGCGGTATATTCTGCATTTTTTATAGTATATTTATTAAAGAATGAATTTCAAGGAGAATGAATGAAAAAGTTTGTCAAGGCGTCTCTTGTTGCGGCCATGCTTGCCGCTCCTGTTATGGCTGATGAACAGTTCGGTGGTATCGGTGTTACGATTTACCAGGTGCCTGCTGGCGTGTTCGTTGCCGAAGTGATTCCCGGTGGTCCCGCTTCTGAAACCAAGATTAAGAGTGGTGACGTTATTGTCGCTGTGGACGGTGTTTCCCTGAAGGGCAAGACCATCGATTTTTCGAAGGAACAGATTCGCGGCCAGATTGATAAGCCGGTCGAACTCACGTACGTGAGCGAGGGCGATACGCTCTCCGCTGTCGTGCGTCGCACATCCATGCTTGTCAAGGATTTCAACGCCGAGGATGTCGCTGCCTGGTATGGCGACAAGGATGAATTCAATGCCCAGGAGCTTGAAACGTTTGCCAGCGGAAGCGAGACCGACAAGCAGCTGCTTGCCGTGTTGAGCCGCGGTTCTGTCGTCGCGGGCGATGCCGAGAAGGTTTCCGCAAGCAACCTGAACGGCGTGTTCGTGAAGAAGGCCGAAGTTGTCGCCCCGAAGGTGAATTCGAACAAGGGTGTCAAGTCTAACGGCGCCGTGCTGAAGGGCTTCAGCCGCAATTCTATCGCCTTTACGCTCAAGACTGCGGGCACGACTGTCGTGAAGGTCTCCGACCCGAACGGTGAAGTGGTCGCGACTGTGCGTGTGGATAATGCTCCGGCCGGATTCAACTCCGTTGCTTGGAACTCCGAGAACATCCCGAGCGGCCGCTACATGGTCAGCATCGAGCAGTCCTTCGGCATCTCCGGCAAGTTTGCAGTGTTGAAGTAATAAGCAACACCAGTAATAAGCAACAATAAATTCTTAATTGAAAGGCCTCGCAAAAAGCGGGGTTTTTCTTTTGATATTTTAACCAAAAAATGGCGGGCTTCCGAATAGAATATTCCTATATTTGCTCGCACGTGATTTTATTTAGAACCCATAGTCTGCTGTGGGCCGTTTTGCTTTTTGCAACAGCGGTCTTTGCTCCTGCTGCCTTTGCGCAGGACATGACCCGCTTTGAACTCGAGGAGCGCGAACAGGTCGAGGAAGACACGACCGAGGTCGACTGGATGAACGACACGACGGGAACGGACACCATCGAGTATCACGCTGTCGATCTGGTGTACGACGTGGAAAAGGAAACGTTCAACCTGAACAACAACGCGCAGCTCAAGTACCGTACCGCGACGCTCGATGCGGATACCATCTGGTTCGACCAGAGGAACAGCGTGCTTGTCGCGGGTGGCGGGCCTATCCTTCGCGAGACGAAGAACCCCTCGCTTTCGGGAATGCGTCTCAAGTACAACATGAAAAGCCGCATCGGCGAAATCTATTATGCGACCACCTACCAGGACAACCAGCAGTTGAACGGTATGGAGGTGCGCCGCCTGCCCGACCAGAGAATTCAGATTGCCCGCGGTGATTTCAGTACGTGTAACGATTCTACGCACCAGCATTTTTTCTTCTACGGACGCCGCATGGTGGTGAAGCCGAAGGAGACCATCACGGCCAGGCCTGTCGTGCTGAATATCGCCGATGTTCCCGTTGCGGTTCTCCCGATGATCGTTGCTCCCTTGAAGAGCGGGCGCAAGTCGGGTCTCCTCACTCCCAAGTTCGGTGGCGACCAGGTGCAGGGTTACTACTTGCGCAATCTCGGCTTCTACTACGCGCCGAACGACTACTGGGATGCGACCATCAGCGGTGACATTATCGAAGGCGACGAGGCGCGGTTCGAACGTTCGACTTTGACGGGGCAGGTGCGGTACAACAAGCGCTATATGCTCGATGGAAACTTGAAGTATACGGCGTACCTCAATGAATTTGATTTCAGCAACAGCGGCTACGACATTACGTTCTCGCACAACCAGAACTTGACGCCCGACAGGAAGCATACGTTGAGCGGTACGGGTTCGTTCGTGAGCGACCAGAGCGTGCGCAAGGACAATGCGCTCGATGCGGAGACGATCCTCAACCAGCAGGCGAACGCGTCGCTCACTTACTCGGGCAAGTTCGGTACGAACAAGAGCCTTACGGTGAAGGCGAGTCAGGACCATAACTTGGTGACCGGATTTATCCGCCGCCAGTTGCCCGATATCCGCTTCAATATGAGCGGTCCGCTCTTTGATTTCGAGACCAGCGACGACGAAGTCGCGGCTGCCGACGGCTCGTTCTTCTCGTACCTGAAGAAACTCAACTACAGCTTCTCGAACCATTTCAATTACGAGATGGAAGAAGGCCGCGATACCACGCTCGACATGGATACGACCGCGAAGTACGTGGGTTACACCGGTACGTATTCTCTAGACTATTCGGGCTCCCTGTTCAACGTCATCAATATCACGCCGCGTGCGACGTGGAGCGGTTTCTGGACCGGGCAGTCGTGGATTAATCCCGAAGATTCGAGCAAGTACTGGAAGCGCCGCACGAGCCTCGACCCGGAGCACAACACCTACGGTGAGTTCGCGTACAACCACAACTACAGCCTCACCGCCGACACCAAGCTTTACGGTATCTGGGTCCCGGAAATCGGGCGCTTCACGGGCCTGCGCCACATCCTTTCCCCGAGCGTGTCGTACACGTATGCGCCCGAGATTGACACGGTGAAGTATTTCGCGCCGCACCCGCATTTGGGGCAGTCCCCGTACCAGAGGGAACAGCAGACCGTCGGGTTCTCCCTGGGCAATGACCTGGACTTGAAGTACCTGAAGGTGGTGGGCCACAAGCCCGATTCCGCGAAGGGCGATACCTCGAAGGCGGTAGAAGACCAGTACGGCAACCGGAGACTCCTCACCACGCGTCACAGCGTTTCGTACAACTTTGCGGCGGATTCCCTTAATTTCTCGGACATCAGCTCGACCTTCGGTTTGCAGATTTTGCCGGATTACCTTTTCACTATCACGACGCGCCACAGCATGTACCACAAGTATTCCATGGAACCCAACAAGGTGCGGTTCCCGGAACTCACGTACTGGGGCTATGACTTCAGCCGCAGTTTCCACTGGAGCGGAACGTTCAATGCGGGGCTTCCATCGCAGATGGGCAAGTACGAGATGCGCAAGTGGTCACTGGGCTTGAGCTACCGCTATTCGTTCTCCAGCACGCGAGTGGGCAAGGACCTGTTCCAAGACAACATAAGCCATTCGACTTCCATTACGGCGTCGTTCCAACCGACGGTGAACTGGGAAGTTTCGTACAGTACGCAGTACGATTACAACGAAGGAAAGTTTGTTACACACAAATTCACTTTCAACAGGACCCTGCATTGCTGGCAGCTTGATTTTACATGGACACCGACCGGGCCTGCCGCGGGTTGGTCGTTCGCTCTCTACGTGAGAGACCTGCCCGATATCAAGCTCAATGCCGGAAGCACGGAAACGAAGTAATACAGATGATTACGAACAAAGTAATATTGGCGAGTGGTTCGCCGAGACGCCGAGAGATTTTGACACAGATAGGGGTGGATTTCGAGGTGGTGGTCTCCAACGAGGAGGAGTGCCCCAAGAGCTCAAATCCGCTCGATTTCCCCCGCGAGAACGCCGCCATGAAGGCCCTCGCGGTCTCGAAAATGCGACCGGGGGCCTACGTCCTCGGGTTCGATACCCTCGTTTTCCTGGATGGGAAGCCCTTGGGCAAGCCCAAAACGCCCGAAGAAGCCCTCGAAATGTTACAAAAACTGAATGGAAAAACTCACAAAGTTATTACGGGCGTGGCAATCGCGAAAGATGCGCAAGTCGTTGAT
Source organism: Fibrobacter sp. (assembly GCF_017551775.1). Lineage (NCBI taxonomy): Bacteria > Pseudomonadati > Fibrobacterota > Fibrobacteria > Fibrobacterales > Fibrobacteraceae > Fibrobacter > Fibrobacter sp. The sequence goes on from NZ_JAFZKX010000006.1 coordinate 8,661, forward strand.
ACTCAACAAGAAGAAACACGGGTACTTTTTAGAGAGAACACCTTACATGAGCTAAAAGATTATGTAAATTCTAAAGACCCGATGGATAAGGCGGGCGCTTACGGAATCCAGACCCGCGGGGCGCGCCTCATCAAATCGATTTCTGGATGTTACTACAACGTGGTGGGTTTGCCAGTGGCCCTTACGTTAGAGATGCTGGCAAGGCAAGAGGTTGAGGTATGAATACGAACCCGATCGAAGATAAACGCCCGGATGAACGCCTTGGCTCCTACTTGACTCGTGCTCGCGAGGCCAAGGGGATGACCGTGGAACAACTTGCCACTGTGACGAAACTCACAGTAAAAACCATAACGCTTATCGAAAGCGGCGACTGGAAGGCCTTCCCGGTGGAAGCCTACCTTCGCGGTTACCTCAATTCCATTTGCGAGAAGCTCGGCCTCGAGCCGAGAAGGATTGTCGATTATTACCTGGTCGAGGCCGGTACGAAGTTCTCCAGCCTCCTTTCTCCGATTCCGGAGAAGCCCATGAAGATTTCCCCGATGACGGATGAAGAACGCAAGCCCCGCAGCAAGGCCGTTCCCATTGTCATTGCCGTCATCGTACTGGCATTCGTGGTCGGGTCTCATTTCCTTAAGGAAATGGGCAGTGACGAACAGGCACCCGCGGTTGCCGAGAAGACTGGAACCGAGGTGAGCACTGATGCCGTCGCAGCGGATTCCGCACAGCAAGAAATACCGGAAGGAGCGGAAGTCGTTCCTCCTGATTCGGTGCAGGCTGATTCCACGGCGAAGGATTCTGTCGCGAAGTCCAAGGACGTGGTGACGCAGGCAATCGTGGATGAGGCCGTAAAGAAATCCGAGTTGCCCGCTTCTGCGACGATCTTCATCTCTTCTACATCCGAGACGGAAAAAGAAGAAGTTTCTACCAAGACTCATTTCGAACTTATCGGTTCGGGTACGATGGTTTCTTGGATTGGTCTCAAGCGCCACGAAGACGATGGTTCCTTCGTGAAGGAAGCGAACATCGCCGTGAAGGACGCTCGCATGATTTACGATTCGGATGATACTTTGTATGTAGTCATCGGTGAACCGCGTGCCATTTCCAAGATGAAATTGAACGGCAAGGAAACAAAGATTCCCGAAATGAAGTATGGCCGCGTCGCCAAGTTCCGCGTGTTCGCGGGCGAGATCGTTCCGGCCAAGGGAGGTCGCTAATGCGCGTTTCTAACATTTCCAGAAAGACGGGCGAGACGGATATCCAGCTTTCGCTGAATCTCGACGAAGCGTCGCGCGGCGTCGTGAATTCCGGAAACGGATTCCTTGACCACATGCTCGATCTTTTTCAGGTGCACGGCGGTTTTCGCCTTGACCTCACCTGCAAGGGCGATACGAATGTAGACATGCACCACAGCATGGAAGACATAGCCATCGTGCTCGGACAGGCGTTGGTTGAATGCCTGGGCGACAAGAAGGGTATCGAACGTTACGGATTCTACTTCGTCCCGATGGACGAGGCGCTTTCCCGTGTTTGCCTGGATTTCAGCAACCGCATCGGATTCGTGTGGAACGTGAAGCTCCCTGCGGCCATGGCGGGCGGTATCGAGGCGAGCATGTTCGAACACTTCTTCAAGAGCGTTGCCGAGAATGCGCGCATGAACCTGCACATCGAACTCTTCTACGGCAGCGATAACCACCACTGCCTCGAAAGCATCTTCAAGGCTTTCGCACGCGCGGTCGCAATGGCGGTTGCGCCGAGCCGCAATGTGAAGGGCGTGCCCAGCAGCAAGGGCGTGCTTTAATTAGAAGAAGCTGTGAAGTATAAAAAAGGCGCGGGCATTTAGCTCGCGCCTTTTGTAATCGCAAAAAGAAGTCTCCGTGAACAACAAGCCCCAGTTATTAAACTGGGGCGGTTGCGAATTATGACCACTTAGTCTTAAAAACTAAAACCGGCGAACACGTTGTTGCTGAGGAACGGAATGAACCCGAGTGCTACAACGGTGATACTGAGCACCACGATGACTCCGCGCTGGCGACGGGTGAGACGCAGCGGCGAAAGGTGTCCATCGGGTTCGTCGACCCATGCGCTCTTGATAAGTTGTATGTAGTAGAAGAGGGCGAGCACGTTGTTCAGCACAGCGAAGGTGACTAGCGCATAATGGCCCGTGGACGCACCGCTGAAGAACAGGTGGAACTTGCCGAAGAAACCGGCGAGCGGCGGGATGCCCGCGAGGCTGAACATCGAAATCGCAAGCGCTACGGCGAGGCTCGGGTTCTGCTTCGAAAGCCCGCGCAGGGAGGCGAACGTTTCTTCGCGGTGGTGCCCGATGATGCCGAAGATGAAGAAGGCGAGGTAGTTCGAAACCGCGTATACGAACAGGTAGTAGACGATGGCCGTCTTCGCTGTTGTCGCGGGCCCGAGAAGCGCCACCATGATGTAGCCCGCCTGCGCGATGGAACTGTACGCCATGAAGCGGCGGAGCCTGCTCTGCTTGAGTGCGCCGAGGTTGCCTACGAAGAGGGTGGTGCCCGCAAGGAGCGCGATGAGGGGGGCAATCTGTTCCTGGATGGGGGCGAGGGGGCCGAACACGAGAACCACGAGGAACGCGATGGCGGTCGCCTTGGAGGTCACGGAAAGGACAGCGGTGACTGGCGTCGGTGCGCCTTCGTAGACATCGGGTGCCCAAGTGTAGAACGGGAAGAGCGTGAGCTTGAACCCGATTCCGCAGAAGAGGAACAGCACGGAAACCCACAGGAGCGGGTTGGTGCCGGCGGCTACCGCCTGCTGGATTTCGTTGAAGTGCAGCGAGCCCGAGAAGCCGTAGAGGTAGCTGAAGCCGAAGAGCTCGAACGCCGTCGCGACGGACCCCATCAGGATGTACTTGGTAGCGGCCTCGCTTCCGAGCTGATCCTTCTTGTTCCAGGCCGTGAGGGCGTACATCGGGATGGTCGCGATTTCGAGCCCGAGGAAGAAGGTGAGCATGTCGCACGCCGACACGACGGTCACGCCGCCGAAGGTGGCGAACGCGATGGCGCCGATGAATTCGGCAATCTGGTGCATCTGCGGTTTTCCGTCTGCGCCGTGCTCGAAGTAGTCCTTCGAAAGCCATATGCCGAGAATCGCGGAGATGATGAGGACTTCGCGCATGAGCACGCCGAAGTCGTCGATTTTCCAGTTGCAGATGAAGAATCGACCTTCGCCGCTAGCCAGCGGAATGAAGTTCAGCAGGATGAAGATGGCGATGAACCCGAAGTTCGCGATGCGCCAGGGCAGCTGCGAGCGGTAGTTGCAGAACAGTCGGCTCCCGATGACGATGAAGGGGAACAGCAACAGGAGAATGTCGGGAATGATGAAGTTCATGTTGAAAAAGCTGTACATATTAACCTCCTATCCCGCCGATGACGGGCTGGGTGGCCGCAGATATCTTTTCGAAAATCGGCGCGATGCTTGTGTCCAGCATGTCGGCGATCCACCCGGGGCAGATACCGATGAACAGGAGGCATGCGACAAGCACGACGATGACGAGCTTCTCGCGGAAGCACCCGTCGGTAAGGCTTTCATACTTTTGCGGGAGCGGACCGTGGAGCATGCGGTTCGCGGTCTGCAGAATATAGACCGCGGTCGTCGTGATGGAAAGGATGGCAAGCACGGTCACGATGCGGGTGAGCGTGGAATCCTGCTGGAAGGCACCGATGAAGATGGTGCTTTCGGCGATGAACCCGCTGAAGCCCGGAAGGCCGAGGCCCGCGAAGCCGGCCAGTACGAAGCCTACGCCGAGGAAGGGCATCTTGCGCATGATACCGCCCATCTCGGTGATGTCACGCGTGTGCGTGCGTTCGTAAATCATGCCGATGGTCGCGAAGAAGAGCCCGGTGAGGAACCCGTGCGAAATCATCTGCAGGCTCGCGCCGCGCAGGCCTACCGGCGTGAGGGCGGCAAGTCCGAGGAATATGAGGCCCAAGTGGCTGATGGAGCTGTAGGCGGTGATGTACTTGAGGTCCTTGTGACGGAGCGCGATGAAGGGGCCGAGAACCACGTTGAATATGAGGAGCGCCACCACGTAGGGGAGCCAGATCTTTGCGGCTTCGGGCATGAGGAACATCGCGACGCGGAGGCATCCGTAGGCGCCCATCTTCATCATGACGCCTGCGGCGAGCATGGAGACTGCGGTAGGTGCCGCGGAGTGGCCGTCCGGGCTCCAGAAATGGAACGGGAACAGCGAACTCGAAACAGCGAAGCCCATGAACATGAGCGGGAAAGCCCACATCTGGAATTCCATCGGCAAGCTGACCTTGGAGAGTTCCATGATGCTCCAGCTGTTCACGCCGCCTTCGAAGTAGAGCCCGAAGAGGGTCGCGAGAATCATCGAGGAACCGAACGCGAGGGTGAGCGTGAGTTTTTTGCCGCCGTAGTCCCTGCGGCCGCTGCCGTAGCATGCGATCATCAGGTACATGCACAGCGCTTCCATTTCGTAGAACACGAAGAAGAGCACGAGGTCGAAGCTCATGTACACGCCGTAGACGCTCGTGGCGAGCAACTGGATGAGCGCGAAGAACACCTTCTGGTTGCCCTTGATGTTCCAGCTCACGAGAACGCCGCCCCAGACGATGAACGCGGTGAGCGTGAGCAGCAGGATGTTGAGGCCATCGGCACCGACGGTGTAGTGCGCGTTGAACATCGTGAGCCACGGGATGTCGGTAAAGAACCGTAGCGCAAGCGGAGCCGCGAGCTCGTTCGCAGGCTCACCCGTAAGCGCATAGACGCGGTAGGTGAGGAAGCAGACGACGAGGAGGACTATTGTCGCGGAGGTGGCGTGGATTGTCTTCAGGATTCCCGGGCGTTCTGCGGGGAGCGGGACGCATACGAGGACCGTGAGGAGCGGGATTATCCAGATGAGGTTGAAAAGTATCGTTTCCATGTTGCGCCTACAGGGGAAGCTGGCCGAAGAAACGCCAGATGAGAACGCCGACAATCAGAGTGCCGAGATAGAAAGGGAGGTAACCCGCCTGCGCCGTGCGTACGAGGTCGCCCAACTTGTGGATGAACCATACGGAGAACGCGAGCAGACCTTCGACAACATAGTCGTTGAAGGCGCGCGAGACGCGGGCGACTCCGCCGATGATGAACTGCCGCACGACGGCATAGTACATCTCGTCGAAGTAGAACTTGTTGTAGACCACCTTGTAAAGGCCGGAACGGTTTTCCGCGTCGAGCGCGCGCTGAATTTTCGCCTTCGGGCTCGCATAGAGGAACCATGCGATGGCGAGCGCGAGGACGGCGATACCGACGGCCGCGAAGGGAATCCAGGAGGCTTCGGTTACCTTCAGGAGAATGGGTGCGTGCAGCTTTCCGGGCGTGAAGAACTTCTCGAAAAGTCCCTTGCCGAGAATGCCCGAAAGGAGTGCCGGAATGGCGAGCACCACGATCGGGAGCGTCATGGCGAGGTCTTCGTGCACATGGCCAGCCTTGACGCCTTCGTGGCGCGGTTCCCCGTGGAAGGCGAGGAAGAACAGGCGGAACATGTAGAACGTGGTAAGGCCGCTCGTGAGGAGGGCGAGCGCGAATACCGTGTAATGGTGGGCCTGGAATGCGGCGAGGATGATTTCATCCTTGGAGAAGAATCCGGAGAACGGCGGAATGCCCGAAATCGCGAGAATCGAGATGAGCGAGCAGACGTAGGTGACGGGCATCTTCTTGCGGAGGCCTCCCATCGCGTCGAGGTCGTTCGTGTGGACCTGATGGATGAGGCTACCTGCGATAAGGAAGAGGCTGCACTTGAAGAAGGCGTGCGTGAAGATGTGGAACGTGGATGCGGTCCAGCCCATGGTGATGACCGCCTGGCCAATCTTGCAGGCGCCGAGCGCGAACATCATGTACCCGAGCTGCGAGAGCGTGGAGTAGGCGAGAATGCGCTTGATGTCTTTCTGCGTGCAGGCGATGACGGCGGCGAACACCATCGTGAACGCGCCCACCCACATGATGATGGTGAGGGAATCGCCGCAGACGGCGAAGAACGGGAAGAGGCGTGCGACCAGATAGACGCCCGCGACCACCATCGTCGCGCTGTGGATGATGGAGCTGACCGGGGTCGGACCTTCCATCGCGTTCGGGAGCCAGATATGCATCGGGAACATGGCCGACTTGCCCCATCCACCGGTGAATATCAGGATGGACCCGAGAATGAGCGCGCTTGACTTGCTCATCACGCAGAGCCCGAGGTCGATGGTTTCGGCACGGAAGGGAATCAGCGAGAGCGAATTGATGGTCGAGAAGTCGAAGCTCCCCACCACGTAGCTCACGAGCACGATGCCGAGCAGGAAGAAGCTGTCGGCGAAGCGCGTGAGGATGAAGGCCTGCTTGGAGGCGCTCACGGCGGAGGGCTTGTGGTACCAGAAACCGATGAGCAGGTAGCTGGACACGCCCACGAGTTCCCAGAAGATGAACATCTGGAACAGGTTCGTCGCGACGACGAGCCCGAGCATGCTGAAGCTGAACAGCGAGAGCAGCGCGAAGAATCGTCCTTCGGCGCGGTCTTCTCGCATGTAGCCGATGCTGTAGATGTTCACCATGAGGCTGATGAACGTGACGACGACGAGCATCATCACCGAGAGCGGGTCGACGAGCATGCCGATTCTTGCGACCAGATCGTCGACGAAGGGGAGGAACGTGTACTCGAAGAGGACGGCCTTCTGCGGGGCGAGCGACGAGCAGAAGTAGTGTACCGCGACGAGGATGGCGGACAGGGCCGAAACGCCGTTGAGCGTAACAGCGATGGCAGCGGCGGCTTTGGCGTTCCTGTTGCCGACAAACAGCCCGTTGATGACGAATGTCAGGAGCGGACACAGGAAAATGAGGTAACCGAGGGTAACGTCGTTAATCATGCAAATCCCTCAACTGGTCTACGTCAAGGCTCTTGTGGCGACGGTACATGGTGACGATGATGGCAAGGGCGATTGCCATTTCGCAGGCCGTCACGGCGATGACGAAAATACTGAAGAGCGCACCCGCGGTGGCATCGTGCGCGGAGAAATAGGCGAAACTGATGAAGTTGATGTTCGCCGCGTTCAGCATGAGCTCGATGGAAATGAGCATGCCGATGAGGTGGCGCCTGCGCATGAGGCCCCAGACTCCGATGCCGAACAGGAGGAATGCGAGTATTAGGCAGTTCATCAAATTCATTATTTTACCGCCTTTTCTTTTTCGACTTCGTCCTTTGTCTTGCGGGCGACGGTGATGGCGCAGATGAGCGTCATCAGGAGGAGCACGCTCACCACCTCGAAGGGGATGATGAAGCCGTCCTGGCCGTAGCCGAGGAGCCTGAGGGCGAACTGTTCAAGTCCGGAATAGCCTTCGGGCGCGCTGACCGCGCCGCTGGAGAGCGATTCTACCGGGAGGATGCACTTGACCATCACGAATACGAACGCGATGGAAAGGGCGAATGCCGCGAACACTCTCGGAATTTTCGTGGTGAAGGCGTCTTCGCCGAGATGGCTTGTCAGGAGGATCGTGAACACCACGAAGATGACGACGCCTCCCACGTAGACCATCACTTGCGCGAGCGCGATGAATTCGGCGTGCAGGAGCAAGTAGAGGATGGCGGTCGCGACAAAGCTGAAAATCAGGAACACGGCGCTTTGCAGGATGTTCTTCACGGCGACAGTGCAGATGGCGGTAAAGAGCATGACCGCGGCGACCACATAAAACGCGATATCCATGCCACCCATCGGGAAGGCCAGCGGAAACTCCGGCAACTGGATATTAGGTAAGGCTAGATTCGGGAACATTATCCTTGTCCCTCCTTCTTGTTCAATATCATTTCGAGCGTGTTCGGGTCGGTTGTCGCCACCTCGAAATCCTGGTTCATGCGGATGGCGCCGAACGGGCACGCTTCCACGCAGAGCCCGCACTGGGTGCAGCTCGCGAAGTGGTATACGTAGCGGCCCAGCACCTTCTTGCCCGCGATGTTCTTGGTCGAGAGCACGTTGATGCTCGCGTTCGGGCAGGCGCGTTCGCACATGCCGCAGGCGGTGCAGCGGTTGTTGCCTTCTTCGTCCTCGATCATCTCGAGCCTTCCGCGGTAGCGGTCGTGCATCCGAAGCGTCTTTTTGTTCTCGGGATACTGCTCCGTGACGATGCGTCTTGGGTCAAAGAAGTACTTGAGCGAAACGGAAAGCCCGCAAATCAGGCTCCACGGCCCGGTAATGCAGCGCTTGAAGTAGCGCTTGAAATATTGCAGTAGGGTAATGTTCTCTTGCATAGGAATCTCCCGCCTAACCACAGACCACTATGTATGCCGCGCCGGCAACGAGCAGCACGAGGTTCACGGGCAACAAAAATTTCCATTCGAAATCCATCAGCTGGTCGACGCGCGGGCGCACGAACGTCCAGCGGACCATCATGTAGCACCAAATCATGAAGAAGACTTTCGCGAAGAACCACACGACACCGGGCACCATGTTGAGGTAGTTGTCCACGAACGAGACACCGATGCAGGGCGGCAGGAATCCGCCGAGGAAGCATGTGGTCGCAAGCGCCGAGTTCGTCACCAACGCGATGTATTCGGCGAGGTAGAACATGGCGAAAGGCGTGCCGTTGTATTCGGTATGGTAGCCGCCGGTGAGTTCCTGCTCCGCTTCGGCGATGTCGAAGGGGGCGCGGTTCATTTCGGCGGTAGAAGAAATGAAGAACAGGATGAAGGCGATGATGCCGAGTACGGGAATCTTGAAAATCCACCAGTCGGCGATTGTGCCTTCCTGGCCGAGCGTGATGCTCATGAGGTTCGTGGAACCCGAAATCATCACGACGAACAGAAGGATCATCGCGAACGAGATTTCGTAGCTGATCATCTGGGCGCCGCTGCGGAGCGCTCCGAGCAGGGAGTACTTGTTGTTGCTGCTCCAGCCGCCGAGCAAGATGCCCAACACGCCGAAACCGTTCACCGCGATGATGAGCGGGATGCCCATCGACACGTCGGCGACCACGAGGTTCCTGCCGAATGGGATGAGCGCGCACACGATGAAGGGGGCGATGAGCACGATGAGCGGTGCCAGGTAGAACATCAGCTTGTCCGCGCCGCTCGGGGCGTAGACTTCCTTGAAGAGCATCTTGAGCACGTCGGCGATGGTCTGGATGGTACCGTGCCAGCCGAGGCGCATGGGGCCGAGTCTGCACTGGATGTGGGCGCAGACCTTGCGTTCCATGTAGATGAGGATGGGGGCGGAACCGATGTTCACCACGCATACGGCGATGACGCAGATGACCGCGTTTATCAAGAATGCGACGATGCTGTTGAGCGTATCGCTCTGGAGGCTCGCCGGCAGGAATTCTGCGAGGCGCGGAACCATGTCGCGTACGAAATCGCCGATGGGGTTAGTGACTGAAGGTACAAACATATATTACCTGTCAATTTCGGGAATGACCGGGTCGAGGGTTGCCATGATGGTCACGAGGTCGGATATCTTGTGGCCCTGCGCCATCTTGTTGAGCGCTGCGATATGCGGGAAGCTGGGGCCGCGCGTGTGGATGCGGTAGGGCTTCTCGCCGGTCGTTGCCGCCACCACGTAGGTGGCGTACAGGCCTTTCGCCGTCTCGATTTCGCTGTAGTAGCGGCCCTCGGGGAGTCGCACCGGTTTTTCCTTGCTGCGCCAAGGTCCTTCCTTCGGGAACTTTTCGACACACTGGCGCAGGATTTTCATGGATTCGTGTATTTCGGCAATGCGGATCTTGTAACGGTCGTAGCAGTCGCCGTTCTGGAATGTCGGAATTTCGAAATCGAACTGGTCGTAGATGCTGTACGGGTTGGCGCGACGCACGTCGAATTCGACGCCGCTTGCGCGCAGCACCGGGCCCGAGCATCCGTAAGCGATGGCGTCTTCCTTGCTGAGCACGCCGATGCCGATGCTGCGTTCAAGCACGATGATGTTCTTGGAGAGGAACCTCTCGTAGTCGCGCATCGTGTCTTCGAGGTGGTCGAGGAACGCCTTCACGCGCGGGATGAAGGTATCGGGCACGTCGGCGCGGCTTCCACCCGGCCTGAAGTAGTTCGTGGTGAGTCGCGAACCCGTGACTTCTTCGAGGATGTCGTGAATCATCTCGCGTTCCTTGAACCCGAACAGCAGGCAGGTTTGCCCGCCGAGGTCGCCGCCGAAGCAGCCGTAGAACACGAGGTGCGATGCGATGCGGCCCAGTTCCTGGAGCATCACGCGGATGTATTCGCCCTTCTCGGGCACACCTACGTTCATGCCTTTTTCAAGTGCAATCACGACGCCTAGGTTGTTTTGGATGGCCGTGAGGTAGTCCTGGCGGTCGGAAAGCGCGATGTACTGCAGGTAGCTCATCGATTCCGCCTGCTTTTCCATGCCGCGGTGGATGTAGCCGAAATGCGGGACGACTTCGACGATGGTCTCGCCGTCCATGCGCAGCGCAAGGCGGAGCGCACCGTGCGTACTCGGGTGCTGGGGACCCATGTTGATGAAAAATTCTTCGGTATTGGTTTCGCGCTGGAGGCGGAATCCTGGAGGCAGACTCGGCATTATACGGGCCTCCTGATCATTTGCGGGTGGGTGAAGTCCTTGCGCAGGGGGTAACCCACGAAGTCCTTGTCGAGGAATATGCGGCGCTGGTCCGGATGGCCTTCGAAGTTGATGCCGAACATGTCGTACACTTCGCGTTCCTTGACTTCGGCGCCCGGGTACAGGTGGCTGATGCTCTTGACGCTTGCGAGGAGCGACGTCGGGCGCTTCTCCTCGGGGATGCTGAAGTTCTTCTTCATCTGTACGCAGAGGAAGAGCTTGTGGCCGTGCTTCAGGCTGCGCAGCATCGTCACCATGTCGAAGTGGTCGTCGTAGTCGATGGCGGTCACGTCAATGAGGTAGTCCATGGCGAACTCGGGAGAATTCTTCACGAACTCGACGATGGGGAGGTAGTCCTCGGGTTCCACCATCACTTCGAGCGGACGGTCGGCGGGAAGTGCCGCCACCACGTCTTCAATCGGGTCTTCGCTGTGCGTGTGCACCGTTACGTTCGGGAACTTCTCGCGCAGTTTGGCGAAAATCTCGGATTGCGTGAGGCCGAACCTGTTGAAGGGAACGCGCGGCACTTCCGGGAAGTCTTCCTTCTTTACGCGGATGGGCTTGAAGCTGGACTTGTAATCCGGGTGTTCTTCCTTGAACTTCGCGCGGGCCTCGGCCATCTCCTCGTCCTTCATCTCTTCGAGGGCGGCCCATGTCTTCGCCGCTTCGCGGTAGCGGTCCATGGTGGAGACGTCCTTCGGGTTGCCTTCGTGCCACGGGTTGCGGCAGGTTTCCTTCAGGATTTTTTCGCGCAGGGTCAAAAGCCCGTGGAAAAGCGCTTCGGGGCGCGGCGGGCAACCGGGGACGAACACGTCGACCGGAATCAGGTTCTGCGCACCGCGGACGACGGCGTAGTTGTCGTAGATGAACGGTCCGCCGCTGATGGTGCATGCGCCCATCGCGATTGCGTACTTGGGCCCGGGAATCTGTTCCCAGAGCATCTGGATGGCGGGGGCCATGCGGCGGGTGATCGTACCCGCGAGGATAAAGAGGTCGGCCTGGCGCGGGGAGGCACGGAACACTTCGGAGCCGAAGCGGGCGATGTCGTAGCGTGCCATGGAGCTGCTCATCATTTCGATGGCGCAGCAGCTAGTACCGTAGGTCAGGGGCCAGATGGAATTCGCTCGTGCCCAGTTCACCACGTAGTCGATGGCGTTCACGACGTACTTGCCGCCGGGAACCGGGTCGAGTATCTTGGGGGCGAAGTTGATTATTCCCATTTGAGGATACCTTTTTTCCAGGCGTATGCGAGGCCGGAAACGAGGATGGCTATGAAAATCGCAAGGTCAACAAGGACGATGACGGGCGAGAGCGCCGTATGCCCTGCCATGATTTCCTTGAAGTTCATCATGACGGGGAAGAGGAACAGCGCTTCGATGTCGAACACGAGGAACAGGAGAGCGAACAGGTAGTAGCCCACCTTGAACTGGATACGGGCGTTGCCGATGGTCTCCATGCCGCATTCGTAGGGCGCCATCTTGTTCTTGGTATTCTTGGTCCTGTAGCCGAGCAAAAGCCCGACGACGGTCGCCGCCGCGGCGATGAACGCGCCCAGGAACAAGAAGATGGATAGGATGATGTATTCAGACATAATTACAGGTCACTAGTTGTTGGTCTATAGTCCTTAGCCATTTTACATTAGTAGAAGTTCTGCAGTTCCTGTACCGTCCCGAAGAGCGTGTTGCCTATCTGGAAGCGGTCGATGATGTGCTTGAAGAGGTCCTTGAATTCCTCGATGGTCGCGTTGTTCATCGCGGTGAGCTTTTCCTGGATGGAACTCACGAAACCGGAATTCATGGGCTTGGCCTTCATGTCTTGCATGGAGCCGCTCCACTGCTGCAGGATGCGGTCGGTTTCCATTCGCGCGATGATATAGCGGGTCGTGGAAAGCAGTTCCTGCAAAAAATGCACGAGGAAGATTTCCTCTTGCAAAATACCCCAGCGCTTGTCCTTGGAGTAGAGCGTGGCGATGTCGGCCTTGCCGTAGAAGACGGCGGCCTGCGCATATTCGAGGCATGTCTTGAGCACGCGGTCGAGACGGTTGATTTCCTGGGCGAGGTTCTTGAACCAGTCGAGGTTCATGGCCGAACCGTCAATATCGCCCTTGGCGTCGAGCGGCATCACTGCACGGAAGGCGTAGTACACCTCCTCATAGTAGCGGTTGCGCATGCGGCAGTTGAACGCGCGGTTCTTGAGGGTGTAGTCGCTGTGGTGCAGTGGAGTTATCATGCCTTGGAAACCTCCCTCACGCCTGAAATCTGTTTGATCTTCGTGATGATGGAATCGACTTGTTCCTTGCGGAACGCCTTGAACTCCATGCGGATGCGGCCCGTGGATTGCGCGCTTGCCACGCTCATGCGGTCGAGTGACACGTCGGAACCCTTGAGCTGCTCGAGCACGTCGAGGGTGATGTTCTTGCGGTTGTCGGTGTCGATGGTGAGGTGCGTCATGAACGGCTTGGAAACGTCGGCGCTCCATGCGACCGCAATCTGCTGCTCGACGGGGAAGTCCTTCAAGTTCGGGCAGTTCCTGTTGTGCACCTCGATGCCTATCTTGGGCCTGAGGATGCCTACGATTTCATCGCCGGGAAGCGGGGCGCAGCAGTCTGCGAAGTGGATGACGAGACTCGTCTCCTGCCCGATTTGCAGGGGCATTTCTTCGGGGATGGCCCTCTTGTCGTTTCCGAAGATGGGGAAGAACCTGAGCGACATTTCCTTGGGGAGAGCGTTTCCGCCCGAAAGGAACCTGTGGATGTCCTGCAGGGGCAGTTCGCCCTGTCCGATGCGCTCGAAGAAGTCGTCCATGGAGAGCGTGCCGAAGTACCTGCGGATTTCGTCTTCGCTGGGGCGCTTGTCCTTCTCGATTTTCGCGATTCTGAGTTCGCGCGTCCAGATTTCCTTGCCGAGGCTCATCGACTGCTGGATAATGCTGGTCTTCATCCAGCGGCGCAGTTCCTGCTTCGCCTTTACCGTCTTCACGATGTCGAGCCATTCGGGGCTCGGTTCCTGGTGCGGGCTCTTAAGTATCTGGATGGTAGCGCCGTGCGTCACGACCTTGTCGAGACTCACCACCTCGTCGTTGATGCGGGCGCCGATACAGTGGAGCCCGAGTTCCGTGTGGATGGCGAACGCGAAGTCGAGGACGGTCGAACCTTCGGGCAGTTCGATGGAAGCGCCCTTCGGGGTGAACACCGTCATGCCGTCGGGCTTCAAGTCCACCTTCAAGAAGTCGAGGTATTCCTTGGAGTCCGAGATTTCGGACTGCAACTTCACCATGTGGTCGAGCCACGCGAGCTCTTCGCCCTCGTGCTGGGTTTCCATCTTGTAGGCCCAGTGCGCGGCGAAACCCTTTTCGGCGGTGAGGTCCATGTCCTTCGTGCGGATCTGGACTTCCACCATCTTGTTCTCCGGTCCGATGACCGTGGTGTGGATGCTCTGGTAGAGGTTCGGCTTCGGCGTCGCGATGTAGTCCTTGAAGCGGCTCTGCATCGGGGTCCACAGGTTGTGGACGTACCCGAGCGCGAGGTAGCATTCGGGAATGGTTTCTACGATGATGCGGATGGCGAAGATATCGAAAATGTCGTCGAACTGGCAGTCGCGGCTGAGCATCTTGTTGTAGATGCTGTAGATGTTCTTGGTGCGGCCCTGGATGGTGCAGTCGAAGTCTTCGAGCGCCATCTTGATTTGCAGAGGGCCGATTACGGACTGCACGTACTTTTCGCGCCTCTCTTTGTTCTCGATGAGCGCGTCGACGATTTTCTGGTATTCGTCCGGATTGACGTACTTGAAACTCAGGTCTTCGAGTTCGGTCTTCAGCTTGTATAGACCGAACCTATGGGTGAGGGGCACGTATATGTCGAGCGTTTCCTGCGCGATGGAGCGGCGCTTCTCGGGTTTCATGTACCGCATGGTACGCATGTTGTGGATGCGGTCTGCGATTTTGATCATGATGACCCGCGGGTCCTTGGCCATCGCGGTGATGAGCTTGCGGTATGTCTCCGCCTTCTGCGCGGTCTTGTTCTGTTCCTGGGCCGCGGTAATCTTCGTGACGGCGTCCACCATGAACGCGGTGTCTTCGCCGAATTCCCGTGCGATTTCTGCGAGCGTGTGCTGCGTGTCTTCGACAACGTCGTGCAGGAGTCCCGCGAGTACGGTGGACTGGTCCTGCTGGAGTTCGGCTAGAATCTTGGCGACTTCGTAGGGATGCTCGGTGTAGGGCATCCCGCTCTTGCGGTATTGCCCGTCGTGGGCGTCGGCGATAAAGGCAACGGCTTTCTCCAGGACCCGGCGATCAAGGTTCGGGTTCTTCTTGATGAGCACGTCGACAATGTGCTCCTGATTCGATGTCAGGTTCACTGTTTCCATCGCACATAATTATATCTAAAAATGCGCTTCTTGGAATGTGAAATCTGGTTAAATAAGCGAAAAATAAGGCATTTTCACGCATTTGTTGTAAATAGAAACAACGCTTTATGAAAAAAACGGAAAAAAACTTTTTAAATGTTTTTATTTTATGTTCACTCATTGGGTCGAATTCCTCGGCCCAAAAAATGGGGTTGGTTATGAATAAACGGAAATCATTATTTCCGGTGGCTCTTGTTGCCATCGGTTTATGGGCGTGCGGAGAAAACGAAAACGCAAACGTAGGCCCAGAAAGTTGCATCACACCAGAATGCCTAGCGGAGCAGGAAAATAATCCTGCGAGTTCGGCGACTGTGCCTTTGTCGGAGGAGACTGTGTCTTCTTCGTCGTTTACGGGCCCGGAGCCGCATTATCTGGGGGATCAGGATTCCACGAAGGATACGACACAGCAGTCGATGTCTTCGAGCAGCGTTCTTCCGCTGGTTTCGTCGAGCTCGATTGCCGTTCCCGTCTCGAGTTCTGCCCTTGTCGCAAGCTCCAGTTCCAGGCATCATAGGAGTTCCAGTTCGTCTGACGTTCCGCCTGTGGCGTCCAGTTCCAGCGCGGTCGTGCAGAAATCCGGCGACTTCGTGGAAGACCACCGCAGCGAATGCCAGATTGGCAACATTCCTACGAGTGTGAACAACGCGAAGCTGCCTGACCCGTTCATGGGTCTTGACGGCAAGCGTATTTCTTCGAAGGCCGACTGGAAGTGCCGTCGCGAAGAAATCGGCGCGATGTACGAAAAAATCATGTTCGGTACCAAGCCGCGCAATCCCGAGAAGGTCGAAGGTAGCTATTCCGGCGGAAAGCTCACCATCAAAGTGACCGACAAGGGCAAGTCCGGCTCGTTCTCCGTGAAAATCAGCAACGCGGGTACCAAGGACAATCCGAAGCCGGCCCTCATCGGGTTTGGCGGCGGCATGATGGGCGGTTGCGGAAGCCTCGGCAATGCGACCAACGGCCTCGATATCGCCATGATCACGTTCAACCCGGACGATGTCGCTCCCGAAAGCGGTGGCGGCATGTTCTTCCAGCTTTATAACGGTGGCCAGGGCACCATCATCGCGTGGGCCTGGGGCGTGAGCCGCATTATCGACGCTCTCGAAAATACTCCCGAAGCGGGTATCGACGTGAAGCACCTCGCCATGACGGGCTGCTCCCGCTGGGGCAAGGGCACTCTCGCCGTCGGTGCGTTCGACGAACGTATCGCGCTTACCATCCCGCAGGAATCCGGTTCCGGTGGCGCCTCCCTTTGGCGCGTCGGTGCGCAGGTGAACAAGCAGAAGGGCAAGCAGTTCGTGCAGGGCCTGAACAGCGCCGCTACCGAAGGCAAGTGGATGATTTCGAGCTTCAAGAACTACGACGGCAAGGAAAATACGCTTCCGTTCGACCAGCACATGTTGGTGGCCATGGTCGCCCCGCGTGCGCTCCTCGTCATCGACAACGCCGGCCAGGAATGGCTGGGCGAAGTGCCTTCGAACTACTGCGGGCAGGCTTCGAAGGAAGTGTTCGACGCCCTCGGCGTGAGCGAAAATTACACCTATACCCAGGAAGGCGGGCATGGCCATTGCCAGCTCCCGAACGGACAGTTCGATGAGGTCAAGGACTTCATCAACAAGTTCCTGCTGGGCAAGGATGCTAAGACCGGCAAGATAGACTACACCAAGAATACTCAGACGATTAACTTCAGCAAGTCTGAATGGATTGATTGGACGACGCCGAATCTTAATTAGAATCTCCCGATATAACTCCTGATAAAATCGGGCGGGGCTGGGCAACCGGCCCCGTTTTTTTGACCGCTCACGCTACGTTTAAGGTATTGAATTACTCCGGTATGCGTTCGCTCTCGCCTCCGACGGCTTGTTAATACAAGCCGCCTACGGCTCACGGATAATTCGGGTTTCTCGCTCGACGCCTTGCCAACAAAAAAGCGGCCCGGTGTTAGCGGGTCGCGATTGCAATAGTGCTCGGCCTTATTACAGCTTTTCTTGGAACTGGTGGAACTTTTCGAGGAGTTCCGCGTAGGTCTTGGTGGCTTCGAGCTGCGGGAACTGTGCCACGATGGAGTCCGGTGCGCAGAAGAAGCAGCCCTTGTCTGCCTGCTTGAGCATGCCCGTGTCGTTGAAGGAATCTCCGCTCGCGAACACCTTGAAGTTCAGTTCCTGCAGGTGCTTCACGACCTTCGTCTTCTGGTCGCTCATGCGCAGGTGATACCCCTTGATCATGTCGTTTTCCACAACCAGGTTGTGGCAGAAGATGGTCGGGAATCCGAGGTTCTTCATGATGGGGTAGGCGAATTCCTGGAATGTGTCCGAAAGAATGATTACCTGGGCTTCGTCACGGAGCTTGTCCATGAAGTCGCGGGCGCCGTCGAGCAGGCCGAGGTTCGCGATGACGTTCTGGATGTCGGAGAGCTTGATGTTTTCGCGGTCGAGGATGGCGATGCGGCCCTTCATGAGCACGTCGTAGTCGGGGATGTCGCGGGTAGTGAGGCGCAGGTCCGCGATGCCCGTCTTTTCGGCGACGGCGATCCAGATTTCGGGGGCAAGGACTCCTTCAAGGTCCAGGGTGACGACACATTGTTTCGTGAACATAATTAGTGACTTGTGGCTAGTGGTTGGTGGGAAATGCTAGGCATTTCACATTATTTATCGTTCTTTCTATCCTTTATAATCTCGTTCAAGTCCTGCGGGGTAATCTGGTACGGCGTGCGGCAGAAATCGCAGATGACTTCGAGGTTCTTGCCTTCGGATTCGAGTTCCTGCAAGTCCTTGAGCGGGAGCGTGGCGAGGGTCGCCAGGGTGCGTTCGCGGCTGCAGGGGCAGTAGGCCTTCGGGTCGATTTCCTTCACGATGTCGATTTCGTAGGGCCCGCGCAGCTGGTCCAGCAGTTCATCGAGGTTGAAGCCTTCGGGCGTGTTCATGTCCTTGAACTTCGGCAGGTTCTGCACGATGACTTCGATGAGGTTTATGTCCTTGTCCTCGAGGTCGGGGAAGGCTTCGATGTAGAAACCCGCGGCGTAGTCGAGCTTGCTCGGGTCTTCGCGGTTGAAGGCGGCTTCGATGCCCACGGCGGAACGGATCTGTTCGGACTGCAGCAGGTAGGTGGCGAGGTTCTGGCCCATCGAGACGGAGGGCGCTTCGATAATGCTTTCGTGGACGCGCTTGCCCTGCTCGTTCAGCTTCACGACCTGCACGCTCTGCGGGATGAGCGCGGGTTCGTTACCGCCCACGGCGGCAAGTTCAACCTGCGGAATCATCGCGCGTACGAGCCCCATCGGGGTCGTGTCGGACGAAACCTTCGTGATTTCGCCGCCGAAGCGCGTGGTGAGCGAGACCGTGCCCGCATACTTGAGCGAGGCGCTCAGGAAGATGCTTGCGATTGAGTTTTCGGCCAGGAGTTTGAGGGCGAACCCCCGTGCGTTGTGCTGCTTGCCGATTTCGTTCATCGTCGCGGTCAAGTCGACGACAATCAGGCGGAAGGGCGTCTTTTGGCCCGTGGCGCGGATAATGCGGTCCTTGAAATTCATGGCCCAAATTTAGTAAAAAAGTGGTCGGGAGGTAATAGTAGTCCTTTCTTTTCTGGGGAGAAATGCTATGGAAATGGGTGGAAAATGCAAATATTGTTATAATTAAGCTAGTGAAAAAACGCCTGCTAATCAAGTTGATCCAACCCAAGATGTGCCGCCGTCCCATGGACACGGACATTAAGCTGCATATGGCCCCTCCTTTGGGCCTGCTTACGATTGTGAATCTGGTCAGAAAAGAACACGATGTGCAGCTGGAAAACGAAAATATCCAACAAATTCATTACGAAGATACGCCTGATATTGTTGGATTGTCCGTTACAGTTGATACTTTGCCGAGGGCTATCGAAATCGCTCGACGTTTTCGTGAAAAAGGCTCTATTGTCGTTGCTGGCGGAATCCATGTGACAACAGCCTATGATACGATTCCCAAAGATGTATTTGACGTGCTTTGCATTGGCGCCGCCGAAGGCACTTGGCCGGACATCGTAAGGGATTTCCAGGACAATGATCTGAAACCCGTCTACTGTTGCCCCAAATTACTCGATGGAAGTCAAATAGTTTCTCCGGCCTATGATTTCCTCAAGAAGGGCGAATACCTATATTGCCATGTCGTCCATACGAGCAGGGGGTGCCCTTTCCGTTGTGATTTTTGCTATAACAGCGCAAAGGCGCATCAATACATAAACCGCGATATTCAAGATGTCTTGGCCGATATCAAGGCGGTACGTTCGAGACACGTCATGTTTATCGACGACAATTTTGCGGGAAACCCCAGATGGACTAAACAGCTCCTGAAAGAAATCATGCCTATGCGGTTGAAGTGGAGAGCGGCTGTATCCATCAATGCGGCTTTTGACGATGAATTGCTCGACCTGATGAAAGAATCAGGATGTCAAAGCTTGTTTATCGGTTTTGAGAGTATTAATCCCGAATCTGTGAGTGGAGTTCACAAGGTACAGAACCATACGCAGGAATACGAGAAGGCGATAAAGGCGATACACGAAAGGGGTATCATGATCAACGGGAGTTTCGTATTTGGGCTTGATGGCGATACGCCCGAGACGTTCAGGTCGACTCTGGATTGGATTGTGAAAAATAAAATCGAGACGGTCACATCCCATATTCTGACGCCTTACCCGGGAACAGCGCTCTACGACAGGATGAAAGCGGAGGGAAGGATTCTTACGGATGACTTGACCCTCTACAATACGGCCCATGTTGTTTATGAACCAAAGGGGATGACTAAGCAGGAATTGTATCAAGGGTACCGTTGGATTTATAAGGAAATATATAGCCTGAAAAACATATGGCGACGTTGTCCGGAATCAAAACGCATAAGGGCCGCTTACTTTACTTTTAATTTCCTTTATCGAAAATACGGAAAGTTCACCGATATGCTTTGCCGTATAATATCGTATGAAAAAATTGGGGCGATAGCAGAACGAATAGCGAAGTCCATTTAAAAGGATGCGTTTTTAATTTATTATATTCGTTAAAAACGAGGTACAATATGCAGATACTATTCCTTATGGCTGACGGTTTCGAGGAAACCGAATTCGTCACTCCGTTCGACTACCTGCAGCGGGCCGGGTTCGAGGTCGCTCTGGCGAGCGTTTCGGGCAATTCTATCGTGACGGGTGCTCACGGGCTCAAAGTTGTAGCCGATTTCGCGTTGAAGGGCGCCGATACCGAAAAGTTCGATGCAGTTCTTCTGCCGGGCGGCGGTCCGGGCGTGCAGCGCCTCAAAGCGAGTTCCGACGTGGAGCACGTCGTTTGCGACTTCAATGACAAGGACAAGTGGATTTTTGCCATCTGTGCGGCTCCGCTCGTGCTGAGCAAGGCTGGCCTCCTCGTAGACAGGACGGCGACATGTTTCCCGGGCTGCGAGACGGAACTCGTGTGCGAGAAGTTCGTGGAAGACCGCGTGGTGGTGGATGGCAATATTGTCACGAGCCGCGGGGCCGGAACTGCCGAGGAATTCACTTTCGAATGCATCGCCCTGCTGGGCGGGCGCTATTTGTCCGAGAAAATTCGCAAACAGGTGGTGGCGCGCTAGCTGTTTTTTGTATATTGATGGTATAACATCAAAGAGAGGATTTTATGAAGTTTTCCCACGCTCTGATTCTTGCTGGCTCGCTCGCTTTTTTGGCCTGTGATGACACGACCTCGGCCGACAACAGCTCTGATTTCGATTGCACCGTTTCCGGTGGCGTGAAGGTTGTTTCTCCCAAGGGTGGCGAAGAATTCAAGATTGGCGACAAGATTACCGTCGTGTACGGTTCCGATGTGCAGGGTTCTGGCTACCGTTTCGTGTTCAAGACCTCCGAAGACGATATCGGCAAGGACTTGCTCGATGGTTCCGCCGGTCCCGAAACTCCGGACGGCAAGAAGTGCTATGAGCAGGAAGTCGTCCTCAGCAAGGACATCGTCAAGGCGACGTCGACCGCTATCATTCGTGTGATTCCGTACGAAAACACGAAGAAGGGCGCTAATTCCGGGACCTTCAAGGTCAAGGAGTAATGAACCTCCGATTCGATGACAGTAGCATCACCGTAGCCATCGTGGGCTGCGGTGGTTTTATCGGTAGCCACCTGCTAGACGCCGTGCTGGAACGTACCCGCTGGCGCGTTTTTGGCGTTGACCTCGATTTCTACAGGCTCCAGCACCGCTTGAACCATGAACGTTGCGAGTTCCTGTGTGCCGACCTCGCGGACCGCGCTGTCGTGGAACGAATCGCAAAGTTCCCGCTGGTGGTGAACCTCGCCGCCATATGCACGCCGAGCCGCTACATGGGGGAGGCCTGCGAAGTCATCCGCAGCAATTACGACCATCCTGCAGCGCTTGCGGAGGCTTGCGCGAAGAGCGGTTCTTGGCTCGTGCATTTTTCGACTTCCGAAATTTACGGGAAGACGGCCGCCGATTCGGGCGAACTGCTCGAGGACTCGACGCCAGCCGTTTTCGGGCCGGTTACCGCTAGCCGCTGGAGCTACGCGACGGCGAAACTCTTGGCGGAACGCTATATCGCGGGGCTGCCGGGTTTGCGCTGGACGGTTGTCCGCCCGTTCAACTTTGTCGGGCCGTACATGGACTTTATGCCGGGTGTCGACGGTGAGGGCATCCCGCGTGTGCTCGCGAATTTCTCGACGGCGCTGTTGCGGGGTGAACCGCTCAAGCTCGTGAACGGCGGGAAGGCGAAGCGCTGCTTTACCAGCGTGCATGATGCGGTGGACTTCTTGTTCGCACTGTTTGCCGCGGGAACATCGGGTTCCGGTGCGGCGCCGGATGCTGCTTCTGCGAATGCGGGTTGTGCCGGAGTGTTTTCGCAGGCGTTCAATGTCGGGAATCCGGAGAACGAGGTCTCGATTGCGGAACTTGCTGCGAAGATGCGGACTATTTTCGCGAAGGTGCGCGGTGTGGATGTCTCGACGCTGCCTGAACCGCAAAGCGTTTCGGGCGAGGAATACTACGGCGTGGGTTACGACGATTCCATGCGTCGCATGCCGAGTGTCGCGAAGGCAGAACGGTTGCTCGGGTTCAAGGCGCGCATCCCGCTCGATGTCGCGCTGGAAGAATCGCTCGCTTGGTTTGTAAAGCATTATTCCGTCTAGTGCGTTATGCCTGACTATTTTATATTCGTTCCTGCATACAATGTGTCTGCGACTCTCGCGGATGTGCTGGGGCGTATTCCGCCTGCTGTTATGGAACGCGCGGAAGTGCTCGTGATTGATGACGGCTCGAAGGACGATACACGCGGGACTTTTGAGATGTTTATCGCAGATAAGGAGTGCGCGGTTTCTGGTAAGGCATGCGCGGATCACTTGCAGTACGAGCGTTTCGAGCGGAACTTGGGGTACGGTGCCGTAGTGAAGCGCGGGATTTCCGAGGGCCTGCGCTCCGGCGCGAAGTTTATCGCCTGCCTGCATGGGGATGGCCAGTATCCCGCTGAAAAGTTGGATGAATTCTTCGCTCATCTTGAGAGCGCGCGCAATCAGCCTGCAAACGGATCGTGCAACGAGCCCGCGGGCGTCTTGCCGGATGGCGGAATGCTCGCTTTAGTACAGGGTTCGCGCCGCCTCGTCCCGGGTGCGGCTCGTGCCGGCAACATGCCCCTCCACAAACGACTCGGCGGCGCATTCCTCACGGCGCTTGAAAACCTTGCATTCACGCAGAAGCTCACGGACCGCCACAGCGGATTTATCGTCTATAATGCGGAATTCCTGAAGACGCTTGACCTCGCGAAACTGAGTCCGAGCTTCGATATCGATTTGGAAATCATCTCCATCGCCGATGCCCGCGGGTACAGGCTGGCGGAACTCCCGATCCCCACGCGCTATGCCGGCGAGACATCCAACTTGAACGCCGTCACCTACGGCCTACGCGTGTTGCGCCAAACCTGGCGCCGTTTTTGCCTGCGGTAAAGCCGAATTATTGCCAACGACAAACGCGAATTTTGCCGCGGGGGCGTATAAGCGAGCTTTTTTTCTGAATTTATACGCCCTTTTGTTATTTTGTGAGTAAACGAAAGGTGTTGTTATCTAAGTCTGGGGCATATAAAATGCGGGTTTTACTCCGGTTTATACGCCCCGAGGGTAAAAGACACGATAAAAAAATATATGTTTAAGAGCAAAAGGGCTTCAAGGAGGAGTAGATGCGTTTCTGGACCAAGTCTTTAGCCATATCGGTAGCGCTGGCTTTATTCATTGCCTGCGGCGATGACGACAGCAATTTTACGACGCGTCCGTTGGGGGACTCTTCTTCCTCGATCAAGTCCAGTAGCTCGAAGGGGGCTACGGCCAATGACGCCATCTGCAAAACAGAAACAGAAGATAACTGCGAGTACGACTCCTTGACGGACAGGCGTGACGACCAGGTCTACAGAACGGTTAAGATTGGAGAGCACTGGTGGATGGCAGAAAACCTGAACTACGAGACTGATAATAGTTTTTGCTATGACGACGAAGACTTCTATTGCACCGAGTTCGGGCGCCTTTATACTTGGGCGGCTGCGATGGATAGCGCTGGCAGATGGGGTTCAAAAGGCAGGAACTGCGGCTTGGACCGGGTATGTACGCCAGAAGGGAATGTGCGGGGCGTTTGCCCTGAAGGTTGGCACCTTCCGGTGACTAAGGAATTTTTCGAGATAATAAAAATGGCTGGGGGCCAGTCCCTGGCGGGTGAAATGATGAAATTTACGGATGGCTGGAAGGATTATGGGGAAAAGCGCGGAATTGGTTCGGATGGGTTTGGTTTTTCTGCACTTGCAGCGGGCATAAGAGGATTGTTTAGGCATTACCTTGAGATAGGTAGCGAAACATACTTTTGGACAGCGACTGACAGTGACTCTCTCCGCGCTTATGCAATGGGCTTGTTTAATCGCAATACGAATCTGGAGTATTATGTTATACACAAATCAGAAGGCGTATCTGTCCGCTGCGTCAAAGACGAATAAGGCGAATGTCGCAAAAATGTGCAAGCAAGCTGAGTGAAGCGGTCGCCAAGGTTACTTGAGCGACCGTTTGCTTGGACTGATTAGCCGTTGCCGTGGTGCTTGTCGTGGTTGGGGCAACCGCAGCCGCCCTTTCCGTCGCAGTTTTCCTTGTGGTGGCCTTCGCCGCCGCATTCGCATTCGTGGCCTTCTTCGCCACACTTGCATTCGCCTTCGCCACCGCAGCAGCAGTGGCCCTGCGGGTTCAGTTCCTCTTCGGTAGCTTCGCGCACGCTCACGACTTCGATCGCGAAGTTCAGGTTCTTGCCCGCGAGTTCGTGGTTCGCGTCGATGATGGCCTTGTCGCCCGAGACGGACTTCACGCGGATGGGCATCGGGCCCATGGGGGTCTGCGCATAGAACATCATGCCGGCTTCGACCTTCTCGACACCCTGGAACGCATCCATCGGGACTTCCTGCGTCATGCGCTCGTCGTATTCGCCGTAGCCTTCGCTCGGGATGACCTTCACGTCGAACTTGTCGCCGACTTCGTGGCCTACCATGGCCTTTTCGAGCCCGACCACGATCATGTGGGCGCCCTGGATGTACTGGAGCGGTTCGCGGCCTTCGGAGGAATCGATAACGGCTCCTTCGTCGGAGGTGAGGGTGTAGTGCATCTGGACTACGGTCTTGTCGGCAATCTTCATTGGGTATCCTTTTTTTGATTTGTGGCTGCAATATAGAATAATTTGCTATATTAAGTTCGGATTTTTTAAAAAGGATAGATAATGTCTATTAAACTTGTTTCCCGTAGTTTACTTGCCGTGGCCATGGCCGCGGGTATTGCCTCCGCACAGCTTCTCAATAGCAAGAGCATCGATGTCATCCGTGTCGAAAAGACTGGCTTCTCCGCCGGCCGTATCGATAGCTTGACCCAGGCGCTTGCCATGCAGCAGTTCCAGGGCAAGAAGGTGAATGACGAGACCATGACCCAGGTCCGCTATGCGGTGATCGACAACCTCGTTGGCCAGGAACTCGTGAAGCTCGAATGCAAGAAGCAGGGCATCAAGGTCCCCGCCTCCCGCGTTGACAGCCTTGCCGTACTTTTCAAGAAGCAGTTCCCGAGCGAGGACGTGTTCCAGAAGCAGCTCAAGCAGAGCGGCCAGACGATGGCTCAGTTCAAGGAAAAGCTTGAAGACCAGCTCAAGAGCGAAGAGCTCCTGAAGAAGAAGGTTCCCTTCCCGAAGGATCCGACCGAAAAGCAGAAGGAAGCCTTCTGGGAACTCAACAAGGACAAGGCGGTCATCAACGATTCCATCAGCGGTGCCCGTATTTGGGTTTCTACCAAGGGCAAAAAGGCTCAGGAAATCAACGATACTAAGGATATGCTCAAGGGCCTCGCCGCCCAGGTGCGTACCAAGAAGGCTACTTTCGCACAGCTCGCCGCCATCTACAGCGACGATAAGGATGCGAAGAAGACCGGCGGCATGATGCCGAAGTTCGTCGCCAAGTCCAAGGGCGATGCCTTCGTGAAGGCCGTGAACAAGATCAAGGTGGGCGAGATTACCGACGTCATCACCGACAAGGACGGCGTGTACATCTTCATGCTTGCTGAACGCAACGACGGCAAGTACGATAGCTACAAGGTCCAGATTGAATACTACCTGCGACTCCAGGCCGAACAGGAACGCCAGATGAAGCTCAAGGCTTACCTCGACGAACTTGCCAAGGTCTACAAGGTCCAGTACCTCGACAAGAAGTACACCCCGCCGCAGGCTATCGGGGGCAAGTAATGGCCTTCCAGACTACTCACACCGGGCTTATCGACCTGCGCAGCCGCATCGACAAGCTCTGGGGGTATCTTTGACTTAGAAGCCAAGACCGAGGAACTTTACGTCCTCGAGAAGGATTCCGCAGACCCGGACCTGTGGAACGATCAGGAAAAAGCGCAGTCGATGATGAAGAAAATCGGCAACCTGCGCGATATTCTTGATGCGTGGAAAGAGGTTTCGCAGAGCTGCGATGACCTGGCTGAACTTTACGAGATGAGCAAGGCGGAGGAATCCGCCGACCTTACTGCGACCATCGAGTCCGATATTGCGGCCCTCAAGGCGCGCGTGGAGAAGATGGAATTCAAGAAGATGCTGAACGGGCCGGACGACGCCTGCGCATGCCTCATGTCTATCCATCCGGGTGCGGGCGGTACCGAGTCCCAGGACTGGGCCCTGATGCTGTTCCGCATGTACACGCACTTCTTCGAGCGCGAGAACATGGACTTCAAGGTGGTGGACTTCCAGGAAGCCGAAGATGCCGGCCTCAAGAGCGCGACCATCGAGGTGACCTGCGAGAACGCGTACGGCCTGCTCCGTTCGGAGATAGGCGTGCACCGCCTGGTGCGCATCAGCCCGTTCGACGCTAACGCCCGCCGCCACACGAGCTTTACCGCCGTGTACCTGTACCCCGAGCACGAGGACGTGGAATTTGATTTGGACATGGCCGATGTGCGCGTGGATACCTACCGCAGTAGCGGTGCGGGTGGCCAGTACATCAACAAGACGGATTCCGCCGTGCGCATGACTCACTTGCCCACGGGTATCATGGCGAGCTGCCAGACGGAACGCAGCCAGATCCAGAACCGCGAGACCTGTTACAAGATGCTCAAGACCATGGTGGCCGAGCACTACCGCCTCGAAGAAGAGGCGAAGCGCGACGCCCGCATGGCCGAGAAGAAGAAGGTCGAGTGGGGAAGCCAGATCCGCAGCTACGTGTTGCAGCCCTACCAGCTGGTGAAGGACCTGCGTACCGGTGTGGAAACCTCCGATACCGCGGGCGTGCTCGACGGCAAGATTAGGCAGTTTATCGACGCCTATCTGCTCAGCACCAGCGAAGAGCAGAAATAAAAGACCGAAGACCGCTCGTTCGACGTTATTTTTGTCGCAAAAAAAAGAATGCCCCGGTTTTGCCGGGGCTTTTCATTTTATGTAATTCTGAATGTTACTTCTTCCAGATGCCGATCAGGCTGCGGTTCTTGCGGAGAGCGAGCCAGAGCGTGGGCCAGATGAGAATCAGGTCGCGGATGAGGCTGGTCCAGGCTTCGGCCTTGTCTTGAGCGCCTTCGAGTTCGAAGCACCCGCAGGTGATGCCGAGGTCGTTCCAGAGCGCCCAGGCGAGCGCGATGATGAAGCTCACGAACATCCAGAAGATGGCGAATGCGGATTCCTTCACGAAAGGCGTGAAGATCATCGCGAGGCCGAACCAGAGTTCAAATTGCGGATAAACTAGCGCAAAGAAGTTGTTCACGAAGTCCAGGTGCAGCGCGGAGAAGAACTGGTACTGTGCGACGAGAGTCGCGAACTGGTGCGGGTCCTGAATCTTGAAGATGGAGGCGAAGATGAACATTCCGCCGATGCCGATGCGGCAGAGGACCTCAAGCGCGCGGATGGCGAAATCCTTCTGGAGCTTGTAAGCCGGGATGATGAGCAGCCCGCAGATGACGCAGGCTCCGACACCCACCTGGATGTTGTAGCGGAATGCCTTGGGCCAGATGTCGAGAAGCCAGTCCTGGTCGGTAAACGTGAGGAAGCTTTCGGGGAAGCTGATTTCTGCCACGCCGAAGGCTACGAAGAATGTGGCGACAAGGAGTAAAGCTGCGGAAGCGATGGTGCGCTTGATATTTTTCTTTTCAAAACATTCAATCATATCGCCTCCTACAGGATATCCGCCGGTTTTTCCATCACGTCCTGAGTGCCAATCCATTCGACGGATTTGCCTTCACCCACGCGGATGTTGTTTATGATGGCGAGCGCTATGCAGAAGAGGGCGATGCCGATAAGTACGAGCCAGTTCAGCTTTTTGGCGTAAGAGATTGCGGCGCTTGCTGCGAGTGCGACCGGGATGCATACCGCTGCAACGCAGAGCAATAAAACAGATGCGATAAATTCAAAAAATTTCATAGCCTTAATATACAAAAAGTTGGTTTTATATTCCGACCCTGTCCTGAATCAAGTTCAGGATGACAGCCCTCAGGGTGACATGTAGGGTTAGTTCCCGAAGGTCCAGACGATGCCGTAGGCGAAGCGCAGTCCTTCGGGCGTGTATCCCGAAGCCGGCATGTAGATGCTGTGGTTGAAGTTCTCGATGCGGCTGTAGAGCTCGAAGGAGAGAATCTGCATGCGGGCTTCGAAATCGAGGGCGAGGTACTTCTTCATGTGCTCGAGTTCGGGCATGCCTTCTTCGTTGACGGTGCAGTCGTAGCGGTCGCCGAACCACTGCCAGTCCACGCGTACGCTCACGCCGAGCCTGTTTTGTACAAAGCGGTTCTGCCAGTGGATGCCGCCCTTGTAGTAGAGTTCCGGAGTGTCGATGATTTTCTCTTCGCGGTCGAGGACCTGCCCGCGTTCCAGGTAGAACTTCCAGTTCCCGAGCCTGAACCCGATTTTGAAGAGCCAGTCCCAAGTGGAAGCTTCGCCGAGGTTGGTCCAGCGGAAGGCCTCGTTCACCGATTCCATGCCTTCTCCCAGAACCCAGCGCTGCTTTATCAGGTTCTTTGCGCTTTCGTGCCTAAGCCCGAGCCCGTAGAACACTTCGCGCGAATACCACCCGATGTTGAGGGCCTGCCTGTCGCGCCTCTCGTAGTCGAGATTCTCGTTGGGGAAGGAGAGGCGGCCCGTTTCGACTAGCTTGATTTCCTTCACGTCGGGGAACTTGTTGTCGTGACGGAGCATGGCGTTGAGTTTCAGGTGGAAGGGAAGGTTGAACGTCGCGTCGGCGGAATAGGCGGGAGCGAAGTCCACGTGGTCGAGGAGCGAACTGTTGCGCTGCATGCCCGCCTGCGCGCGGAAGAACACGAAGGAAAGCGTGTCCGAGATTTGGCCGTAGCCGATTTCGCGGTCCTGGTAGTACGTCTTGGAAAAATCGGTGAGTTCGTCGTCGGTGTTCACGAATTCGTACTGGAAATGTACGGAGGGGTTGAGGAACGTCGCGTAGCGGATCGAGGCGTCGCCGAGCACCGTGTTGTAGGTGTAGTTGTGTTCGGTATCGTAGTAGAGGCTGTCCGTGCGCTGGATGCCGAGCGTGTCTCTCCAGGTCTTGGTGCCGTACCCGATTACGGCGAGCGAGTCTTCCATGATTTCGTGCGTGCCGTAATGGAAGCTGGTCGCTACGGTGAGCTTGCGCATGGGGTAAATCTCAATGCCGCCGCCGTAGGTGACGACCTTCTCGTCGATGGTGTAGGGCGGCTTTTGGAAAGTGCGCTTGGCGAGGTCTAGCGTATCGAGCAGCACCTTGTGGCTCGTGTTGTCGGCGTTCTCTAGCGAGAGGTAGTTCATCTTGAAGAACGCCTTGCCGAGCCCGAATCTCCATGTGAGGACGGGCTGCACGTGCATCGAGTTTACGGCGATGTTTCTGCCGGTGAACGGGATGCTCGATGAGTCGCGGCCGAGCGCGAAGTAGGGCGAGCTCGTCACGTTCTGGTAGTCGTATTCCTTCGAGAGCTTGTTGGAACGGCTCTGCACGCCGAAATCGAGCGTGACGGAATCGGTGATGAGCCTCCGGAAATCCAGGTGCAGCGCGTTGCCCGCGAAGGCGCCGCGTTCCCAGGCCACGTCGGTGACCGGCGTATCGACGGGGACGCCGTGGCGTTCTTCGAAGAGGATGCCGTTTTCGCCGTTGAGCGAGAGTCGCGACGGGTCGTACCCGAGGCGCGTGGTGTAGATGCCCGAAAGCATGGCGGGGTAGCGCCTGCTGATGCTCGCCATCCCCATGGCGGAAGGTTCGAGTTCCGGGTTCCCGAGGATGGAGGTCCCGAGCGTCCATTCCGATTTCTGGCCCGAGACGTCGTAGAGCCTCTGCATGACTTCGGAGTGTATGAGGCCGAAGCGCCCTGCGTCGTTTTCGCGTACGTGCGGGTCGAGGCGGTCAGGGACGACCATGACGGAATCCTGGCGTGCGGGCTGTGTATATGTCGGTGAAGGCAGAACTTGCGCAAACGCGGTTAAGGCGAGACTTGCGACGGTAATGATGGCGACGATGGCGCGGTTGATGTGCTTCGGCATTCTAGAACCATTCGGCACGCGATTTCTCGCGGCATTCCTTGAGCGCCTGGACGACGGTGTAGGGCATCTTCATGCAGCCCGGGGGGTATGCTCCGCTTTCGGTGTGGAAGTCGGAGCCTCCGGTGCCCACGAGCCCGAAGCGGACCGCCATTTCTTTGTACTTGCGGCCCACGGCGCCTTTTTGCGCGGGGCTGTAGACTTCCATGCCCTTGATGCCCCATTCCACCATGTTCTCGATGAATTCGTCGGAGAGGCCCGACTTGTAGGGGTGCGCGAGCACGGCGATTCCGCCCGCGTTTTCGATGAGGCGGATGGTCTGCTGCGGGTTGAGGCCCTTCTTTTCGACGAAGGCGATGCACCCGTCGCCGAGGTACTTGGTGAACGCTTCGGCGAAATTCCCGATGTATTCCTCGTCCACCAGCGACATGGCGATGTGCGGGCGCCCGATGACTTTACCCTTGCAGTAGGAATGGACCTTCTCGTAGGTGATGTCGATGCCGAGCGCGTTGAGTTTCTTGATGATCGCCTTTACGCGGGCGATGCGCTGTTTTGCGAAATCCTCGAGTTCCATGTTCAGGGCGAGGTTCGTCGGGTCGCAGAAGTACCCGAGGATATGGATGTCCTTGCCCTGCCAGACGGCCGAAATCTCGATGCCCGGGATGAGTTCGAGCCCGAGCTCCTTGGCCTTGTCTTCGGCCAGCTTGTACGAGTCCAGGTTGTCGTGGTCGGTTATGGAGATGCAGCGAAGCCCCTTGCGCTTCGAAAGCGCGAGGAGTTCCTCTACCGAAAGAGTGCCGTCGGAAAGACGGGTATGCAAGTGCAGATCCGCATATCCACCGCTTTCGGTGATGATTGTCCCACGGTTCACTTGCCGACTCCGTAATATTGCGCAATGAGCTCGGCTTCGCTGAGCTGGTCCGGATGCAGGCACAGGTTCAGGAACGGGTAGAGGCCTTCGCAGCCGAACCCGATACGGCAGGCGGCTCCGCTCTTTTTCGCGAGGTAGAGCCTGGGCAGGAAGGGCTGACCGAGGTAGATGCACACCGTGGGCGCAAATTCGAGAATTTTCTGTTCAATCTCTTCGAAGACGTGTTCACCGTAACGGCATTCTGTGTCGCTGAAATAGACGGCGTGCGCGCGCTTTGCCGATATGAGGGCGTGGAGCGATTCATGCGCAACGCACAGTACGTCCGTGAACCAGGAGTTCGGCATCTTGTGCAGGAACGCTGCGGAACTTTCCATGTCGCGCGGCAAGAAGAGGAGCGTCTTCGGATTGCTGCGGAGCGATTCGGGGAAGCTGAACGCCGCCGTGTATTCACCAGCCTGATTTAGGAACCATTTGAACAGCGATTCCTTGCTTGAGAATCGTTTGAAGAAAAAACGGAACTGGTCTGCAAAATACGGCGACGGCTTCAAAATCACTCCAATGTTTGAGAGAAATATATAAATTTGTATTTATGTCAAAGCAGAAATTTTATGCGATTAAGCGCCCCGAAGGGGGGCAAATCGTCGATTCGTGGGAAGTTTGTGAACCTTTGGTCCGTGGTGAGAAGGGAATCAAGTTTAAATCTTTTTCGACGAAGGCCGAGGCGGAAGCCTGGCTGAACGGTTCTGAGGCTACAGAACCGGATGGAATCCGCGTATACGTGGACGGATCCTTCACCCCGAGTTGCGAGAAGGCGGGCTGGGCGTTCGTCGTCATCGAGAACGGCAAGGAAATTGCGCGTGGCTCGGGTTTTACCGCGTTTCCCGCGGAAAGCAGGAACATCGATGGCGAATGCATGGCGAGCTACCAGGCGATGCGCTGGCTCGACCTGAACGACAAGTATGCGACAATCTGCCACGACTACGAGGGCATCGCCCGCTGGGCCCGCGGGGAATGGAAGGCCAAAAGCCATATCGCGATGCAGTACGTGGCGGCGGTGAAGCCGTACCTTTTCCGCGTGAAGTTCGAGAAGGTGGCCGCCCACACGGGAGTCAAGTGGAACGAGCTTGTAGACAGTCTCGCCAAGGAGGCAGTCGAGAAGGCTAAAAAAGTGAAGGAAGGGAAGAGCGCCTGAGATGACCCTTCAAGAATTCATTCAGGAGAGCCGGTTTTCGACGCTTTCGTGCTTTGCGGATGCGGGTCGTGAAGCCATCCACGTGAACGGGGCTTCCATCCCGCTCGCTTCGATGATGGTGGCGCAGCGCTTTTTCGAAAAACCCGGCCCGATTCTTGTGGTCGCGAAGGATTTCAAGAGCGCCGAAGTCTGGATGGAGAACCTCCAGAGCCTCGTGGGCGAGGAATACGTCCGCTTCTTCCCGGCGCTCGGTCTCAAGCCATATGAGCAGAAGGTGCCCTTCGAGGGTGTTATTGAAGAACGCCTGAGGTTTTTCCGCGATGCGGGGAATGCTGAGAAGCCGATCGTGGCGGTATGTCCGCTCGACGCGTTGCTGATGAAGCTCCCGGTGCCGGGCGGGCTTGTGCGGAACATGCGTACGCTCAAGGTGGGCGACGTGCTCGAGCCTTCGACGCTTCGCCCGTGGTTCATGGATCATGGATTTACGGAACAGCCCGTCGTGAGTTCGGTGGGCGAGTTCTCCATACGCGGGTGCATCGTCGACGTGAACTGCCTTCTGTACCCGCATCCGATACGCATCGAGTTTTTCGGCGACGAGATTGAATCTATCCGCAGTTTCGACATCTTCACGCAGCGCTCCGTCGAAAACATGGACCGCGTGACGCTCTACCCGATGGGCGAATGGACGCTCCCGGATGCGGAACTGGCGAAGTTCAACGGCGATACGACCGGCATCTGGTGGATGCGCGGGCGTTACGAGCAACTGAATTCTAGCCTGCTGGATTACCTTCCCGGGGCAAGCCTCGTGTTCGAGGAGCTCTCGTCGCTTGCCGAGAATGCGTCGCGCCTGAACCAGGCCTACGACAGCGCTTTCGAGGAACTGCGCACGACGGCGCAGGATGTCGAGCCGTCTACCAAGATTTGGTGGAGGTTCGGTGAACTTTCGGCGACGTTCCCGGGACATGCCTCGATGGATGTCACGCATGTGGAGGCCGATGCTTCGAACTGGTACAGCGTGAAATCGCGTCCGCAGGATTTTGCGAGCGCGGGTACCGAGGAAGTCGCCAAGAAAATTGAGGACTTTTATGCGGGCGGCGGCGAAGTGTATGTGGTCGCCCCGACTCCAGGGGCGCTGGCGCGCCTCAAGCATGTCTTTAGCGGACTTCCGGTGGCGGATTACTTTGTTGGTAACCTTTCCGAAGGGTTCTGGCTTGACGACGACAAGGTGGCCTTCCTCACGGAGACGCGAATATTCAATCGCCATGCGACGAAGTCGCGCAAGCGCCAGATTGCGGGCTCGGTAACGACCGCGCTGATGGTTGAATCCCTGAACCGCGGGGACTACGTCGCGCATGAGGACCACGGCGTGGGCCGCTATCTCGGGCTTGTGCGCGTGGAAGTGAACGGCGGTCTCGTGGACTGCGCCCTGTTGGAATACGAGGGCGGCGACCGCTTGAAGTTCCCAGTCTCGGACTTGCAGAAAATTGAGCGTCTGGAAGTTTCGGACGAAAAGACCCCGAAGCTCGACCGCCTGGGCAGCAAGACTTGGGAGAACCTGAAGAAGCGCGTGAAGGAAAAGGTCGTGAAGATTGCGCGCGACCTGGTGAACCTTTACGCGAAGCGCGAACTTGTGGACGGGTTCTCCTTCCCGCCCGATGGCAAGATGCAGAGGGAATTCGAGGACGCGTTCGAGTACGACCCGACTCCCGACCAGGTGAAGGCCACTGCCGAAATCAAGCGCGACATGGAAAGCAGGCGGCCGATGGACCGCCTCGTCTGCGGCGACGTGGGATTCGGCAAGACGGAAGTCGCCATGCGCGCGGCCTTCAAGTGCATCACCGCGAAAAAGCAGGTGGCGATACTCGTGCCGACGACAATCCTTGCCGCACAGCATTACGAGAACTTCTGCGACCGATTTGCCGCGTTCCCCGTGAACATCGCGCTCGTGAACCGTTACAAGACGGCGAAGGAGAAGAAGGAAATCTTCAAGCGTGTTTCCGAAGGAAAGATTGACATTATCGTCGGTACGCATGCGCTCTTGAGCGAGAAGAACCAGTTCAAGGACTTGGGCTTGCTCGTGATTGACGAAGAGCAGAAGTTCGGCGTGAAGCAGAAGGAAAAGTTGCGTGAACTCCGCATGACGGTGGATACGCTCAGCATGAGCGCGACCCCGATCCCGCGTTCCCTTCATTTGAGCATGACGGGGGTGCGCGATATTTCGCTCATCAATACGCCCCCGATGAACCGCCTCCCGGTGGAGACGAAACTCCTGAAGCGCGACGACGTGGTGCTTGCGGCTGCTGTCCGCGACGAACTTGCGCGCGGCGGGCAGGTGTTCGTCGTGAACGATCGCGTGCAGAACATCAACATGCTTGCCGAAGAAGTGGAATCGTGGGTGCCGGAGGCCCGCGTCGCGGTTGCCCACGGACAGATGAACGACCGCGATTTGGAACGCGTGATGGAAAGTTTCCTCTCGAGGGAATTCGACATCCTGGTGAGCACGAGCATCATCGAGTCGGGCCTGGATGTCCCGAACGCGAATACCATCATTATCATGAACGCGCACCACTTCGGTATTAGCCAGCTTTACCAGATGCGCGGGCGCGTCGGGCGCAGCAGCGTGCTTGCGAAGGCGTTCCTCGTGATTCCCGCGAAGAGCGGCATATCGCAGGAATCCATGCGCAGGCTGAAGGCGCTTGAGCAGTTCAGCGACCTCGGCAGCGGATACCAGCTGGCGATGCGCGACCTCGAGATTCGCGGTGCGGGCAATTTGCTCGGCGAAGAACAGCACGGATTTATCGCCGAGGTCGGCTTCGAGACGTATGTACGTCTCGTGCGCGAGGCCGTGGAGGCCTTGCGCGGCGGCTCGAGCGAGAAGCCGATCCAGCCCCGCGTGGAAATCGGGGTGGACGCCTACTTGCCCGAAGACTACATCCAGGATGGCCTTACCCGTATCGGGATGTACCAGCGGATTGCCCGCGTTACGAGCTCCGCGGAAGTCGAAAATATCCGGCTTGAACTGGTCGACCGTTTTGGCGAATTGCCGGTACCTGCGAAAATGCTCCTGCTCGTAACCGAAATCGCGCTCCATGCCGGCCGGCTCCGCATGCAGGGAATCCAGCAGCGCAAGGGCGTGCTCGTTGCGACCTTCGTGGAGTTCCCGCCCATCGAGACGCGCGTGCTCGGCGAGATTGCGGGGAAGAGTACCTGCCCCATGCGTTACGTGGGCATGTCGCCCCTTCAGGCGGTTTTCGAGTTGGGTACTGCACCTGCCGAGAGGATGGCCGAAAAGATTGCGGAACTCTTCCGCGGGTTTGCGGATATCACGATAACGCCGTCTCGGGCCGAACCTTCGAACCCGATTTTCCAGGACACGAATATCCTGACCTGAAAGTCCCCCTGAGGACTTGGTCTCCCTCGTCACCCTGAGGCTTGGTCATCCTGAACTTGTTTCAGGACAGGGTCGGAATGTTTATATCTGATGCTGCCCTGAGAGTCCTCAGGGTGACCAAGCCTCAGCATGACGGTGGGCTGGGTCAGTATGACACTCAGGGGAGTGCGTTTATGGTTTCTGAAAGTGTCTGGACGAGCTTCTCGGCGAACTGCTGGGGTGTCTCGTTGGCATCCTGAACGAACGATTCGTCGGCATCCGTCTCGAATCGCAAATTTTCTGCCGGAATAAGCGCGAGCGCTTCCCGCGTCGCCTTCTTGCGGAATGAATCCGCGTGGATGGAGAAAATCGCTCCCAGCGATAGTCCCGCTTTCACGATGCCCGCGTCCGCGCCGAACCTGTGGAACACGGGCCTGGACCGTTTAACGCACGCGTCGGGCCGAACGCCCGTGCCGGCACCTGCGCCAAACCCGACTTCTCGCAAAATCCGAATCACGCGTCCGTAGTCGCCCACGCAGTGGATTTGCAGGTCCCGCCCGAACTCCATGGCCATTCTTGCCTGCGCGCGGAAGATTTCTTCTTGCACGCCGCCCGGTTCGTATCCTTCGTAACGCTTGTCCAGTCCCGCTTCGCCTGTTTGGGCGTCCGGGTCTTTTTCGAGCCTCCGGCGCAAATCCGCCATATTTTTATCGAAATCGCACGCGATTTTGGCCGCTATCATCGGGTGGATTCCGTAGGCCTTTCCGCAGCCTTCCAGCCAGCCTTCGCCGCCCGCCTTTTCCCAAATTTCGTCAAGTGCGGTCCATTCCCAGGGTTCGCACGCTACGGCGCAGTACTTGAAGCCTGCTTGGTGCAAACTGCGGGCCAAGTTCAGGGGCTGGGGGAGCCTCGCCAGGTGGATATGGCTGTCGAAAAGTTTCATTTTACCCGTAAAATATCTTTTTTTTACATTTTTTGCTTGTTTTTTCGGAATAAAAAGCCTAGTTTAAGGGGCGCGGGGCTTTGACCCTGCGTTCTGGCGGGGCGATGCCCTGCGATTTTAGAACATGCGTTTAAATAAAGGAGTCTTTATGCGCGACTTGCTGGAAAAAGCCCTGAAGAAAGGTCTGAGTGTCACTTTTTCTAACGAGAATGGCTATGCGGTCATTCGTATTTCCAAGGACAGCGAAGTTGTTGCTTCGTGCAGCCTGGGTTCCGCCAATTTCCGCGATTCTGTGGAGGATTCCCTGCAGTCGCTCCTTCTTGACCTGGAGCGCAAGGGCATCTAGAATTCTGCCTTTATTCTGCTTTTTCGGGCTGCGCATCGCCTTGGGGCTGCGCGGCCCTCTTTTTTTGGCCGATGATGCTCACCAGCAGCGAACGGCTGAGTTGCTTTATGTAATTGATGGCGATTCGCGGTTCTTTCACGAATCTTCCGCGCAGGTGGCTCTGGGTAAAGTAGCCGACTTCGCGGCTGTCCATGCAGAATGCGCCTTTTTCGCAGGCGAGGAAGTAGCAGTCTTCCGGAACGACGAATTCGGTAATTTTGGAGGAATCGCTTTCCTCGAAGAATTCATAGCGCATCTGGATGGGGGCGTCGCCCGGTTCGGAATGGAACACCTGTCCTTCGAGCAAGAAACGGTCTTGCCAGGGAAGGAAGTCGATTTCCTGCAGGCTGACCTGACGGTTTCCTAGCTTGGTGGCACCGAGGGCCTCGACCCCGATTTCGCGTTCGCCCTGCCAGAGGGTTGTCTTTACGAAAAACTTCTTGCCCGCCTCGTGCATCAGGTTCACGAAGAAATCCTGTTCGATGTCGTTCAGGCGGTCGAGGTGAAGCGTGTCGCC
Source organism: Fibrobacter sp. (assembly GCF_017551775.1). Lineage (NCBI taxonomy): Bacteria > Pseudomonadati > Fibrobacterota > Fibrobacteria > Fibrobacterales > Fibrobacteraceae > Fibrobacter > Fibrobacter sp. The sequence goes on from NZ_JAFZKX010000006.1 coordinate 45,914, forward strand.
TTTGCGGGGGATATGCAGCTGCCGGCTCTGGATGAAGGCGGTTTCTTCTTTCCAGCGGAACCTGCCGTGCGGAGTCCTGACCTTGCCGTTGTCGGAAAAATCGAGGCGGTCGCCGGGGAGGCCGATGACCTTGCGTACCACGCTCTCACCGCTGCGGAGTGTGGCCCAGACGGTCTCGTTGTATTTGAGTTTTTCGATGCACTGGGGGAGTTTGCACATCCACAGGATTTCTTTTTCCTTGTGGCGCGGGAACATCGATGAATCGTGGAGCTGCACGGGCTCGAGCGCGTAGAAGCGGACCGCGATGGCGAGCGCGAAGCTGGCGATAATCCCGAGCACGAGCATGACGATGCATGCCTTGGAATTCTTCCACTGCAGGGAACGTACTTTTCGCTTCAGGTTCGCCATAGGTTGATCCGGTTACTCGCCGCTGCTGTTGGAATCGTCGGAGAGCGAGAGCACGGCGAGGAACGCCTTCTGCGGCACTTCAACGGAGCCGATGCTCTTCATGCGCTTCTTGCCTTCCTTCTGCTTTTCGAGGAGCTTGCGCTTGCGGGTAATGTCACCGCCGTAGCACTTGGCGAGCACGTCCTTGCGTACCGCCTTCACGGTAGAGCGGCTGATAATCTTTCCGCCGATGGCGCCCTGGATGGCGACGTCGAACTGCTGGCGCGGAATGAGGTCCTTGAGTTTTACGCAGATGGCGTTCGCGTAGGTGTGCGCCTTGTCCCTGTGGATAATCACGGAGAACGCGTCCACCGGGTCGCCGTTCAGGAGGATGTCGAGCTTCACCAGGTTGTTCCTGCGGTATTCGCTCGGGGCGTAGTCGAGGCCCGCATAACCGCGGCTCACGGACTTGAGGCGGTCGTAGAAGTCGAACATGATTTCGGCGAGCGGCAGGTCGTACTTGAGGATGACCTTCGCTTCGTCGATGTATTCCATGGTCTCAAATTCGCCGCGCTTTTCGTCGCAGAGCGTCATGAGCGCGCCCACGTATTCCTTGGGCGTGAAAATCTGCGCCTTCACATAAGGCTCTTCGATGTGGTCGTAGCGGCTTGCGTCGGGGAGCTTGGAGGGGCTTTCGATTTTCACCATCGTGCCGTCGCTCATGTACACGTGGTATTCCACGTTTGGGACGGTCGTGATGATGTCGACGTTGAATTCGCGGTCGAGGCGTTCCTGCACGATTTCCATGTGCAGGAGTCCGAGGAAGCCGGTGCGGAAGCCGAATCCGAGCGCTTCGGAGGTTTCCGGTTCCCAGCTCAGGGCGGAATCGTTCAGGCGGAGCTTTTCGAGGGCTTCGCGCAAGTCCTTGTAGTCTTCCGGGTTGATGGGGTAGATGCCGGAATAGATCATCGGCAAGATGTCTTTGTAGCCCGGGAGCGGCTCGGTGGCCGGGTTCGCGGCGTCGGTGAGCGTGTCGCCGATTTTCACGTCACTGATGGTCTTCACGTTCGCGAGCACGTAGCCCACCATGCCTTCGGAGAGTTCTTCGCGCGGGTCGCGGCGCATGCTGAAGGTTCCGACTTCGGTCACCATGTACTCGGCGCCGGTCTTCATCATCTTGATCTTCATGCCGGCACGGAGGGTGCCTTCCACGATGCGGATGTAGTTGATGACGCCGCGGTAGGAGTCGTACACCGAGTCGAAAATAAGGGCCTTGAGCGGCTTGCCGCTGTCACCCGTGGGGGCGGGAATCTCGTCGACGATCTTGTCGAGCACCTGCTCCACGTTGAGGCCCGTCTTTGCAGAAATGCGGGGAATCTTCTCGGGGTCGTAGCCCAGGAGGTCGCCCACGAGTTCGGCGATATGGTCGGGTTGTGCGCCCGGCAGGTCCACCTTGTTGAGTACCGGGATGACGGTCAGGTCGTTTTCGATGGCGAGGTAGAGGTTCGAAAGCGTCTGCGCCTCGATGCCCTGACTCGCGTCCACCACGAGGATTGCCCCTTCGCATGCGGCGAGCGAGCGGCTCACTTCGTACGTGAAGTCGACGTGCCCCGGGGTATCGATCATGTTCAGGATGTATTCCTTGCCGTCCTTTTCGTAGACCATGCGGATGGCGTGCGCCTTGATGGTGATGCCCCTCTCGCGTTCGAGGTCCATGTCGTCCAGCAGCTGGTTCGTCATCTCGTTCTTCGCGACGGTCCTGGTCAACTCGATCATGCGGTCGGCGAGCGTGGATTTGCCGTGGTCAATGTGGGCGATAATGCTGAAATTTCGGATATTGTCGTTTTGCGGCATAGAATCTTTAATCGTTTGTTTTTTAACGAGTGCAAATATAGAAATCCTGCGCCATTTTTTGAATCGCTGGGCGACAAAGCCCGAAAAAATAACTATATTCTCTTGACATTCTAGGAATCTTTCACGATAACTATATTGGAAGTGTTAAAGTGCTAAAGAAAATTTCGTTCATACTGTCTATTGTCGGCATGTCCTGTTTGTGCTTTGCCGAAGGAAAAGTCTTCAACAAAGATTATACGGGTATCAAATCAATCGAGGCGACTATCACCACGCACGAAGGTGTCATCGTCGTCGACCTCGACTTCAAGGCAGCCCCGAACACTGTCGCTAATTTCGTCGAACTTGCGAACAAGGGCTTCTACAACGGGCTCATGTTCCACCGCGTCATCAACGGTTTTATGATTCAGGGTGGTGATCCCGAAGGGAATGGCTCGGGCGGTCCGGGCTATACCATCGATGACGAACAGAACAATTTGAAACATGAAGCAGGCGTGATTTCCATGGCGAACCGCGGCCCGAACACGGGCGGCTCGCAGTTCTTCATCACGCAGATGCCCCAGCCTCACTTGGATGGCAAGCACACTGTTTTCGGGAAGGTTCTTCAGGGGCTGGACGTCGTCTGCCGTATCGAACCTTTCGACCCCATTTTAAACATAACTATCGTGGAAAAGAAGTAATCTATGAGTTCAAAGAAAGCCACTAGCGCAAAGAAACCGGCGGCGAAGGCTGCTGCCAAGAAGCCCGCGGCTCCCGCTAAGAAGCCTGCCGCTAAGGCCGCTCCGGCAAAGAAGCCCGCAGCCAAGCCGGCTCCCGCTAAGAAGCCCGCTCCGGCAAAGGCCCCCGCGAAGAAGCCTGCCGCAAAGCCCGCTCCTGCCAAGAAGCCCGCAGCCAAGCCGGCTCCCGCTAAGAAGCCCGCTCCGGCAAAGGTTCCGGCTAAGAAGCCTGCCGCAAAGCCCGCTCCTGCCAAGAAGCCCGCAGCCAAGCCGGCTCCCGCTAAGAAGCCCGCTCCGGCAAAGGCTCCCGCGAAGAAGCCTGCTGCAAAGCCCGCTCCTGCCAAGAAGCCCGCAGCCAAGCCGGCTCCTGTAAAGCCGCAGGCCAGTGCAGCTAAGAAGAACGACGTGAAGACTTCTGCCGCAAAGCCGGTCGAAACCAAGGCTCCTGCTAAGGCGGTCAAGGCTCCCGAAAAGGTGAGCGTGAAGCCGGTTGAAAAGCCCGTGGAAAAAATTGTCGAGAAGCCCAAGGCCGTAGCTCCCGAGAAGGAAGCTCCGGCAGTGCAGGCCGCTCCCGAACCGAAGCCCGTAGTTGTGGAAGCCGAAGAACCTGCGGTCGCCGAAAAGGCAGCTCCTGCGGGCAACAACAAGAAGTTTGTCCCGTTCGCAATCCTTCTGCAGGGTGGCAAGAAGCTCTCGAAGACCATCATGTTCACCGAGGTGAACGAAGAGGCCGAGCGCGTCAACCAGAAGAAGGTTTCTTCCGACGCGAAGCTCGAAAGGAAGCCGACGATGTCTATCCGTCACAAGCTTTCTCTCGCTGAAGAAACGCAGGAAGAACTGACGGAACGCATCCTCAAGGAACTCGAGGAACAGAACGCCGCGTTCACGCGCGAGGCCGCCACGCAGATGTGCACCCGCTGCAACCGCAATCTCGTTTCCCCGGAATTCTGGGTCGACAAGCATCTCGGTTACTGCGAGGAATGTGCCGCCATCCTCAAGCTCGGTCAGTCCAAGGAAGCCCGCAAGGTCGAATACACGCTCGGCTCGATGGGCGGTGACTCGCTCGACGAGGCGGATGACGAGGATTTCGAAGGACCGGACGCCGCCGACCTGAAGGAAGCGGAAGAAGATCTCGCCGAACTCGAAGACAACTAGTCTTCACTGGCGACAAGCCATTAGAAAAGCCCCCTTTCGGGGGCTTTTTCTTTTCCATAGTCACCCTGACGTCAGCAGACGCGCGGGTAATTACTCAATTACTTTTTGAACTGTTTGAGAATGGCGGCGGCCTTCACGAACTGCTGCTTCACGGACTTGGGACCGGTACCGCCTTCGATGTTGCGGCGGGAAACGCTGTATTCGAAGGTGAGGGTCTTCTTCATCTGCTTCACGTTCGGGACGCCGGCGCTGGCCCAGGCCTCGTCAGAGAGGTCTGTGAATTCGAGGCCTTGGCGGGCGGCTTCGCCGACCAGGCTACCGACCACGTGATGCGCGTCGCGGAAAGGCACGCCGGATTCCACCAGCAAGTCGGCGAGGTCGGTGGCCAACAGCGCCGGCAGCATCTTGGCATGCATCTTGTCGAAGTTGAAGCGAGCGCTTTCCAAGGCTTCCTTCATTACGCGGAGGATCACCTTCACGTTATGGACGCTGTCGAAAACCGGTTCCTTGTCTTCTTGCAGGTCGCGGCTGTAGCTGAGCGGGGCACCCTTCACCAGAGTGTAGAGAGCGCTGAAGTTACCGAGCATGCGGCCGGACTTTCCGCGGATGAGTTCCATGGAGTCGGGGTTCTTCTTCTGCGGCATCATGGAAGAACCGCTAGAGAAGGCGTCGTGCAGGGTGAGGTAGCCGAATTCGCTGGTGCTCCAGTTCACGAAGTCTTCGGCGTAACGGCTCATCGTGTTCGCGATAATGGCGAGGTCGGCTTCGAATTCGAGCATCATGTCGCGATGGCTCACGGCGTCGATGCTGTTGGGGCTCACGCCCTTGAAACCGAGTTCCTTGGCCACCAAGGCGCGGTGGTAGGGGAATGCGGAACCTGCCATGGCGCCGCTACCGAGCGGAAGCTCGCTGTGTAATTCCAAGAAGTTGTCGAGGCGCTTCACGTCGCGGCTCACGGCAAAGAACATGCTCATCAGGTAATGGCTGAAGTAGATGGGCTGTGCCTGCTGCAGGTGAGTGTAGCCCGGCATCATCTTGCCGAAGTACTTCTTGGCGAGGTCGAGAACCGTTTCCATCAGGCTCACTTCGAGTGCGCGGATTTCGGCGGCGCGGTGACGCATGTAGAGTTTGAAGTCGGTGCAAACCTGGTCGTTACGGCTGCGGCCCGTGTGGATCTTCTTGCCGAGAGCGCCGATGCGTTCGGTAAGTACGCGTTCCACGGCCATGTGGATGTCTTCGTCGGATTCCTTCCACAGGTTCTTGTCTTCCTTGTAGTCCTTGAGGATGCTTGCAAGACCGTCGCAAATCTTCTTGTATTCCGCCTTGCTGAGCACGCCGGATTCCACCAGGCCCTTGCCGTGGCCGATGCTGCCCTCGATATCTTCTTCGATGAGTTCGGCGTCAAATTGCAGGCTGAAGCTCAGGTCCACCATGCTCTGCGCCATGCCGCTTGCGAAGCGGCCGGTCCACATGTTGGTCTGGGTGCCTTTCTTTTCCGATTTCTTTGCGCTGGTCTTGGCCATTTTCAAATCCTCTTGTTTTTACGCGCACAAATATAGAATATTGCGGGGCGTTAATTCTGCTGTACCCAGATGTCGACGTTCTGGGGCTTTGCCTGGTTCGGCCTGTAATTGCTTTGCTTCATGGCCGCATTGTTGGCGGTCAGGCAGTGGTCCAGATTCCCGGCTTTAACATCTTTCACGTAGCACTTGGTCTTGACTTCCGCGTCGCGCGTGTATTTGGTCCTTGCGACCAGTTGTCCGTTCACTAAAAAGTCGAAATTCCCGTGCTTTCTTCCTTTGACGCAACGTCCTACGATGTCGTATTGTAGGCCCTGGTTGTCCATAAAATGCCAGGTGGCGGTTCGTACATGGAGCTCTTCGCAACTGACCGGACCGTTCATGGAACTTTCATCCTGTTCTTTTTGATACCCCGCACTGCAGGAACATAATATAAAAGCAGCTAAGCCAATGAATGCGAGACGAATCATTTTTCCTCCTTGAAAATAAAAACTAGTGAACGTCGTGCTCTTTTTCCAGGACTTCCTTCATTTTCGCGGTAAGCAGGATTGCGCTTCGCGACATGGGCATGTCCTTGTAGGGGGCGACGGAAATATCCGGTAAGACTCGGAGATTGTAGATGTAGCGTTCGGTCGGGTGGAACTGGAGCATCTTGTCGTGCTTGCGCAGCCCGATTTTTTCGTTTCCGCCAAAATAGATGGGCACGACGTCCGTATTTGCAAAGAGCGCGAACCTAGCGGCCCCCTTCTTGAAGTACCACGGCTCTCCCGGCTTGGAGCGAGTTCCTTCGGGGAAGATGATGAGGTTGTTGCCGTCTTCGAGCATCGACTTCTTGGCGCGTTCCAGTTGCTCATCGAAGGGGAGCGTGTTCGGGATGTAGAGGTTGCGGATGATGAGCGATATAAACTTGTTCTGAACGAGCGACCCTTTGACGATGCAGTTCGCGTTCGGGATGAGCGAGATGAGGATGACCACGTCGAGGAGCGAAGGATGGTTCGCGATGACGACCTTGCCCTTGATGCCTTTTAGCAGTTCGCGGTTCTCGACGCTCAGGCGCATCGCTCCCGTGACTTCGATATACTTGACGAAGAACTGGAAGAAATGATTCACGAACTTGCGCGAGATGACGTTGAAGCGCTTTTCCGAGAAGCCCGCGAGAACGTGGAACAGCGGGAACAGCGACGTCGCGAGAATCAGGCTGCTGATTCCGAATACGGCGAACGACGAAAGCTTCGAAATCAGGCGGCGGAGGTATTTGATGCGGCGAATCATCAGGCTAACCTCTGGCGAATGAAGGCAATCGCTTCTTCGGCGGCGGTTTCGAATTTCCCTTCGAGGGGAGTCTTGTCGAGTTCCTTGCCCCCGCGGTTCTTGTCGGTGGTGAGCCTGAGCGCCAAAGCGCATACGGCGTTCGGGTAGGGCGTGCCTGCCACGGGCGCATACGTCTCGGGAATCTTCTCGTCGGCGAAAATAAAGAGGCGTTCGGTTTCGGAGCCCGCCTCGAGGGCGGCGATGCAGTCGCGCAGGCCGTCACGGAAGGCTTCGCGTCCCGAGAATACGGCGGAATATCCGGCGGTGTTCTTCTCGAGGATGGTTGCGTTCGCAATCGACGCGTTGAATACGGAAAGGCTGAAATGCGCGGGCGACACGTTCCCGGTATCGAGGAGGGCCTGCGAAATTTTGTACTGCTGGGTGATTTCGCCGTACTGCGATGCGAAGGTCACCTTGCAGGGTTCGATATCCTTGCTTATGGCCGCGTTCACGTAGACAACCATCTTCGACAGCTGGCTCAGGCGCCTGCGCGTAAGCATGGGTACGAACTTCACGTCGGGGAGCGGTTGTTCCTCGGTCGGAATAAAGTATTCGGCTCGTTCGATATAGATCATTTTCCCTTCCCGTCTTTAATTTCTACTTGATCCTGAACCTGAGGAGCGAGTAGCTGTTGGGGCCAACGCTGTGGTGGGCTTCCTTCAGTTCGAATCCGGCAATTTCGATGGCGTGCTTCAGTTCTTCGAAGCGGTACATCTTGGAGTTGCCGTTCGCGATGCAGGTAAAGTAGAGGGAGGTCGCCTGGAGGGAGTAGGCGGCGGCTTCGAAGCGCTGCTTGTCCCAGAGCGGTTCGAGCACGTACACGTCGGTGTCGGGTGCTGCCGCGGTGCGGATCTTCTTCAGGATTTTCGTGATTTCTTCGAGCGAGAAGCAGTCGAGGAACTGGCTCATCCAGACGGCGTTTGCACCCTTCGGGAATTCGGTCGTTTCGTCGAGGACGTTGCAGGGGATGGTATCGATGCGGTTTTCGAATCCGGCGGCCTTCGCGTTCTTCTCGGCGACGGCAGTCTGGCCCGGGAGGTCGATGATGGAAACGTTCACGTCGGCGTTATACTTGCAGCAGGCGATGGCCCACTTCGCGGTGTTGCCGCCGATGTCGAACAGGCGCTTGCAGGGGTTCGAGAACACGATGGGGAGCGCTTCGGGGAAGGCGAGGTCGGAGTAGAAGTGGTCGAAGCCGAACCAGCTCTTCTTTTGCTGGTCGGTCAGCTGCGAGAGGCCCTGGTAGACCGTCTTCCAGTTGCCGAGGTGCTTGAGGCCCGCGGGCTTGCCGTCGCGGATGGATTCCTGGAGGTTTTCGGCGCCCAGGTAGCAGATGTCCTCGGAAAAGTCCATGTTGACCTGAGTCATTTCGTCGCTCATCAGGAAGAACCCGATCTTGCCGAGCGTGAGGCGGAGGTCGTCTTCCTTGGAATCCTTGTGCAGCTTGATGGCACCCATGCCGAGTCCCATCTCGATGAGGACGCCGACACCGTAAAGCGAAATGCCGAGCTTCTGGGAGAGTTCGGATACAGTAATGCCCTTCTTGCGGGCGCTGCAAATTTCTTCAAGAATCCCCATGTCGCGCAGGGCCTTGGCTGCATGGAAACTGAGGGGAGCGAATGCGATTTTCTGGGCTTCGAACTTGGCGTCCGTGGCCGAAATTTTGTCTTGGAAGTAGTAGTCGAACATGGATTTTATTTTGGGTTGAAATTTTTTGATATCAAATTTAGCACATTTTGGACGGAACGTGGTTGACGCTGTATAACATTTTATCTATTTTTGCTTGCCAAATTAGGTTATAAATATGGACGAACTAAAAAATCGAATCAAGGAAATGATTGTTACGTCTCTCGAACTCGAAGACGTGACTGCTGCAGACATTGTCGAAGACGCTCCCCTTTTTGGCGAGAGCGAAAGGGGTCTCGGACTCGACTCCATCGACGCTCTTGAATTGGGTATTGCCATCAAGGAAACCTTCGGTGTTTCTTTCTCGGCGGCAAACGAAGATACCAAGAAGCATTTTTATTCTGTAGATACACTGGCCGCCTATATTTCGGCGAATATGCCCAAGTAAGGAGAAATTATGGACAAGCAGGCGATTTTTGAAAAACTCAAGGCAGCCCTCATCGAGGATTTCGAACTTGATGACGAACAGGTGACTCTCGAAGCTCGTCTTTACGAAGATTTGGAACTCGACAGCATCGACGCAGTTGACCTGATTGTGAAACTCAAGTCCCTTTTGCCGACGAACATCGACCCCGAAGTGTTCAAGACGGTCCGTACCGTGCAGGACGTGGTCGACGCCATCTATAACCTGATTCAGAACGCGGAAAACAAGTAATGAAATCGGTGGCGGGGAAGGTTGTCTTTGCCGCCCTATCGGTTCTTTATCCTGTTCTCGTATTTTGTGGCCTCGAATTCTGGGGCCTTTCGCCTCGCCGATTAAGCTTGATGCTAATCGGCCTTGCTTTTGTGCATTTCTTCAATGTCACCAGGGAACGGGCTAAGGACGACGAGGGGTCGAACAGGGCGAATGTTGCCAAGAACATTTCGCTGCTCGTGCTGATGCTTCTGTGCGGGGCTCTCGCCTTTTTTGCCGACAACCTTTTGTTCCTCAAGTTCTACCCGGTGATGGTGAACTTGAGCCTGCTTTGCTTTTTTGCGTTTTCGCTCTGGAAAAAACCGAGTTTTGCGTTCCGCATGGCGAACCTGGGCGACAGGACCCTGCGTGTTTCTCCGGAGCGTCCGTTCGTGGAGCGCTACTGCGACCGCGTGACCCTCGTGTGGTGCGCCTTCTTCGTCGCGAACGCTTCCGTCGCTTTGTTCACCGCATTGGTGGGTAGCGAGCGGATGTGGACACTCTACAACGGTTTAATCTCCTATATTTTAATCGGCATTTTGTTTGCCGTGGAATTCATGGTCCGTAAAATTATGCAAAAAAAATTGCACTCCTACGTGCCCGTTTGCGAACTGCAGCGGGATAGTCGCCCCGACGGGGCCATTGTCTGTTTTGATGGCGAATCCACAAGGACATGGGCTGATTTCGTATCCGACGTGTCCAAGGTCCGTCGCTTCCTGGAATCGAGCGAGAACCGCCCGTGGATCCTCCATTGCGAAGATTCGTATTTCTTTATTGTCGCGCTCCTTTCGATGCTCCAGAGCGGGCGCAAGGCGATGGTGACCGCGAACCGCCAGGAAGCCTTCATCAAGGAAATCAAGAAGCCCGAGTACGGCTTCATTACCGATACTCCGTTTGGAGACGCGTCTGCGGGCGCGGTTCAGATCCAGACGATTCTGGATGGTCCTGCGGTCGAACCCCTGTGGAATGTCTTTGACAAGAACGAAGCCGAGATGGTGATGTTCACTTCGGGTACGACAGGCGAGCCCAAGTCCGTGCCCAAGCGTTTCTCGCAGTTCGAGAACGAGCTTTATGAGCTGGTGAAGGTCTTCGGTGACGACTGGCTGGGCCGCAAGGTGTACAGCACGGTGAACCACCACCACATTTACGGCCTCCTGTTTACGGTTCTTTTGCCGACGGCGACGGGACTTCCGTTCCGCAGGCACCGCATCGACTACCCGAGCGAACTTGTCAGCATTGCGGGCGAAAAGGCTGTAATCGCCTCTAGTCCGGCTTACCTCAAGCGCCTTGCCGCCGATACCGATAAGCCCATCGATTTCAAGTGCTCTCCGATTATCTATTCTTCGGGCGGACCGCTTCCCGAAGAGGTGGCGCGCAAGTGCGAAGGGATTACGGGTTACTGGACCATGGAAATTTACGGCAGCACCGAGACGGGTGGCATCGCCTACAGGCAGTCCAAGAACGGGCCCGTGTGGAAGCCGTTCGAAGTCTGCAAGATGAGCATCGGTGAAAACGACTGCCTGAACGTGAAGTCCAGCTACATCCTGGAACCCGAGGGCTTTACCACGGGCGACCTCGTGGAAATCTACGACGACGGCCGCTTCCTTCTGAAGGGACGCGCCGATTCCATCGTGAAAATCGAGGAAAAGCGCATCTCGCTCCCCGAAGTGGAAAACCGCCTGAAGCAGACGGGCCTGGTGCAGGACGTCCGCGTTGTCCCGATGGTCGGCAACCGCCAGTACCTCGCTGCGGCAATCGTCTTGAATGCGGAAGGCCGCGAGAAGTTCAAGGACCAGCCCAAGCTCGAAATAAACAATTTCTTCAAGAAGCATCTGGCGCAGTTCATCGAGAATACGGTTTCGCCCAAGAAGTGGCGCTACCTCGAGGAACTCCCGCAGGATACGCAGGGCAAGATCAAGATGCGCGATATCCAGGCGCTGTTCGGCATTCCCGAAAGCCCGAATTTCAAAATCCTGAAGATGCGCCGCGAACCGGGTACGGTCACGCTCAAGATCGTGTTCCCGGAAACAAGCGACTACTACAACGGTCATTTCCCGTCGTTCAAGCTGCTTCCGGCCGTTGCGCAGGTCGACATGACCGTCATGCTTGCCCATGCCCTTCTCGGTACGCCCGAGGTTGTCGTGCGCATCCAGCGTACCAAGTTCAGCTACCCGATTTTGCCGAACGTTCCCGCCATCCTCGAGATGACCTACAAGGCGGAATCGTCCAAGCTCACATTCTCTTATACGCTCGAAGAAGGTCGCCCGCTTTCGGGTGGTACCCTTGTGCTTTCCGGAGACGAAAATGCGCGAACCTAAGATGAAACCCGAAGACATGAAGTTTTGTGCCATCGTGCCGGTGTACCGCCACGAGAAGGCTTCGCGCGGGGTGGCCGAATCGCTTGCCGCACAGGGGCTCTCGGTAATCTTGGTCGATGACGGCAACGCGCCCGAGGGTCACGAGATTCTCGTGCAGATCGCAAGCGATGTCCCGAACACGACGCTCGTGACGCGCGAAAAGAACGGAGGCAAGGGAGCCGCGGTGATCAGCGGCCTCGAGGCTGCCTTCAATATGGGCTTTACCCACGCGCTCCAGGTGGATGCCGACGGGCAGCACGACATGGAGGCGATTCCGTTCTTCGTGAAGGCCGCGAAGAAGCATCCGTTGGACCTGGTCGCCGCGTTCCCGCAGTACGACATGTCCGTCCCCAAGGCTCGTGAACAGGGCCGCAAGATTACGAACTTCTGGGTCGCTATTGAGACGCTTTCCATGTCCATTCCCGATTCCATGTGCGGGTTCCGCGTGTACCCGGTGAAGTTCGTGTGGCCAGTCGCAAAGAAAATCCGCACGTACCGTATGGGATTCGATATCGAAATCCTGGTGCGCCTCTCGTGGGCCGGACTCAAGATGTATTTCTATCCGATCAAGGTGAAGTATCCCGAAGACGGCGTTTCCAACTTCAGGGCCTTCGGTGACAACGTCGAAATTTCGTGGACCCATACCAAGCTTTGCTTCGGGATGCTCGTGCGCCTGCCGATGATTCTTGGCCGCCGCCTTTTCAAGAAGAAAAAATGAGTTCTGAGTCGCAACAGTGGTTTGAAGTGAAGGAAGTCGGGGGAAGCCTTTGGCATTTCCGGTTCATGCTGTGGATTACCTGCCACCTGCCGCTCCGCGTGGTGGAACTCTGCACGGCGGTGGTCTGCTTCTTCTTCTGGCTGGGGGCGTCTCCCGTGCGCAAGCGTTCCTCGGCGTACTTGAAGCGCCTTTTTGCGGTGCGCGGGAAGCGCATGCCCTTCATGGCGACGTACAAACATGTGCTTTCTTTCGCGCTCTCGATGATCGAGAAACTGCTCGGCTGGCGTGGTGCCATCAAGTTGAACCGGGTGGAAACGCAGGGCGACGACCTCGACAAACTGGTGGAACAGCTCGATCGCGGGGAAGGCGCATTCCTGATTTGCTCCCACCTCGGTAACATGGAGATGCTGCGTTCGCTTACGGGCTACGGCGAAATCCATACGCACAGGCAGTTCAAGGTGTTTCCGGTTGTCGATTTCTCGGGAACCTCTAAGTTCAACGCGCTGCTCTACGAGCTGAATCCGGACCTCATGAATTCCGTGCTCGACGCGAACAAGATGAACGTGGATTCCGCCGTGTGGATGAAGGAGCAGATTGTCGCGGGTAACGTGGTGGCGATTGCGGGGGACCGCACTTCCGCCAATTCGCAGGGCCGCAACATCGAGATGGATTTCCTCGGCGATTCCGCCAATTTCCCCGAAGGCGCGTTTACGCTCGCGAGCATCTTGAATGCTCCGATATATTTCACCTTCGCGATCCGCAAGCACGATTTCGATATCCGCACTCCTTACGAGATGCATGTGGTGAAGGCCACCACCTCTTTTGATTGCCCTCGGAAGGAACGTGCCGGAAAAATCAAGGATTTGGCACGCGAGTACGTGCAACTCCTCGAAAAATTGAGTCTACGCCACCCGTACCAGTGGTATAATTTCTACAATTTTTGGAATAAAACGTAATAAAGGATTGGTTACAATGAAAACTATCGTTATTGGCTCCGAAAAGTTAACAATTGAACAGGTCGTGGCCATTGCTAAGCGCCAGGTCATCGTGGAACTGGATTCGTCTTCCAGGTTCCAGAAAAAAATCGATGCCGGTGCGGAATTCCTTGACGAAGCCCTTGCCGAACACGGCGGTATCTACGGCGTGACGACCGGTTATGGCGATTCCTGCACGCAGGTTGTACCTCCTGACCATTATTACGATTTGCCCGTTAACCTCACGCGTTTCCATGGTTGCGGTCTCGGAAACTACTTTGACGAAGAGACGACCCGCGCCATCATGGTGGTGCGCCTCAACACCCTCGCTCGTGGATTCTCCGGCGTGAGCTACGCCCTCCTCAAGATTATCATGACGTTCCTGCAGAACGACATCTTGCCGTTGATTCCGCAGGAAGGTTCCGTGGGCGCGAGCGGCGACCTGACTCCGCTCTCTTACCTCGCCGGCGCCGTAATCGGTGAACGCGACGTGCTTTACAAAGGCCAGCGCCGTCCCTCGAAGGATGTGATGGCCGAACTCGGAATCACCCCGCACCGTTTCCGCCCGAAGGAAGCGATTGCCATCATGAACGGTACCGCCGTGATGAACGCTGTTGCCTGCATGGCCTACAGCCGCGCCGAATACCTTTCCGATTTGACATGCCGCATTACGGCCATGAACACGATTGCGATGAAGGGCAACGCCTACCACTTCTACGAACGCCTGTTCGCCGTGAAGCCGCACCCGGGTCTCGTGACCGCCGCGAAGAAGATGCGCGACGCGATGAACCTCGAAGTCGAAAAGAACGTGATTCCCGAAAAGATTCAGGATCCGTATTCCCTGCGCTGCGCTCCGCACGTGGTGGGCGTGTTCTACGATTCCGCTCCGCTCCTGCGCCAGCTTATCGAAATCGAGATGAATAGCGCGAACGACAATCCGATTATCGACCCCGAAACGAGGAACATCTTCCACGGTGGGCACTTCTACGGTGGCCATATCTGCCTTGCTATGGATACCCTCAAGAACATTGTCGCTAACCTCGCTGACCTCCTGGACCGCCAGCTTGCGACGATCGTCGACATCAAGTTCAACCGCAGCCTGCCGCCTAACCTTTCGGGCAGCCAGGGCGAGTTCTCCATCAACCATGGCTTCAAGGCCGTTCAGATCGGTGCCTCGGCATGGACCGCGGAAGCGCTCCACAACACGATGCCGATGAGCGTGTTTAGCCGTTCCACCGAATGCCACAACCAGGACAAGGTGAGCATGGGTACCATCGCCGCCCGCGACTGCATCCGCGTAATCGAGCTTACCGAACAGGTGGCCGCCGCCGTGCTGCTCGCTTCGGCCCAGGCCCTCCGTATTCGCCTCGAACGCGGGGAAATTTTCGAAGTGCGCCTCGCCGGCGTCAAGAAGACGTACGACCAGGTGTTCGAATACTTCGCGCCGCTTGCCTGCGACCGCCAGCTCGAACCGGATCTCCGCAAGGCGCTCGAGCTCATCCGCGAAAAGTATTACGCTGTGTAATGCGGTAACGTCATGGCAGAAAAGAAACTCAAGGAAACGGTCGAGTTCAAGGTCGAATTCTACGATGTGGATTCGATGAAGGTGGCATGGCACGGCAACTACGTGAAGTACATGGAAATTGCCCGCTGCGCCCTCCTCACCAAGATAAAGTACGATTACTTCGCCATGGAAGAGAGCGGGTACGCCTGGCCCGTGGTCGATATGCATATAAAGTATCTTCGCCCGATGATCTTTATGCAGCGCATCCGCGCCGAGGTCACGCTCGAAGAATACGAAGTCTGCATGAAGCTTTCGTACAAGTTCTTTGACGCCGAGACGGGCGTACTTTTGACCCGTGCCGAAAGCATGCAGATGGCTGTCGACATGAACAAGCGCGAATCGATGATGGGCTGCCCGCAGTGCTTTATCGAACGCGTTCGTGCGGCGCTCGCCGAGGAAGAGACTGCGGCATGAGACGTATCGCTAGAGGGATAGGCCTGCTCGCGCTTTCTGCGGTTCTCGCATTCGCGGGGGCTGGGGATGCCGCCGGTGTTTACAAGAAGCCGCTTTCGGCGGAATCGAAGCCCGCGATGCTCCAGTCGATGAAGGTCCTCACCGAAAGTCCGCTTACGGTCGGGAATTTCAAGCAGACGCGCACGATTACGAAGCTGAACCGCGAATTCGTTTCGACAGGTTCCTTTGCCATCGACCGCGTCTCGGGAATCCTCTGGGATACGCAGAAGCCGTTCCCGTCGGTGCTTTGGGTGGGCGACAATTCCATTGTCCAGTGGGATCTTTCGCGCGATACGAAGAAGACGATGTCGGCGAAGGACAATCCGGTGTTCGCGGAATTCTCGAAGACCATCCAGTCGGTATTTTCGGGACAGTTCGACGAACTGGATCGCAACTTCAAGCTCTTTTTTGAAAAGAAGGCTGCCGGTTTCGATATCGGGCTTGTCCCCAAGGAAAACGCTGTCGCTCGCGTTATAGCGTCGATTACCCTTACGGGGCGTACGGAACTTGAAAAGGTGACGATTGTCGATGGGGAAGGGAATACCGTGGTGTACGAGTTCTCTGCCCAGGCGCATTTCAAGGATCTTGAATCGGTGAACGCTCCGTTCGACAAGCTTGCTCTCCGTTTTTTGAAACTGAAATCTGCGAAATAAAACCGTCGTGGCGGTCGGGGCGTATTGGGCCCGCGATGTGGCCGCCATCCGGGAGAAAAATTGGATATGAAAGGTACGCGAAAAAAAGTAGCTTCGGTAATATTGTGGGTGGCGATACACGCCGCCTTCGTGTTGCTTGGGCTCTTGCTGCCTTGGAATATCGAGACCGATCTGTATTCGGTTTTGCCGGATTCGAGCGAATTCAGGAATGTCGCGGAAGCGGAAAAGGCCCTGAGCGCGCATTCGATGCGGAACCTGACCGTATTGCTTGGGCATCGCGATTTCGCGGTGGCGAAATCCGCGGCGAGCGAACTCGAAGGGATTTTCGCCGGGGATAGTTCGCTTGCCGAGACCCGCTTGCGGGTCGGCGATGCCTCGATGCAGGAACTTCGCGATTTCTATTTCGGGTACCGTTATGTACTGCAGGGAAATGCGGTCCGTGACCTGCTGAAGCAGGGGGATGCGGCGACCCTCAAGGACAACGCGCTCCAGAAGGTCTATGGCGCGTTCTCGCTTGCCGACTTGAGTCGGGTCGAAGAAGACCCCTTCCTGCTGGGCGACGAGGCTTTTGAACATTTCACGCTGAATTCGCCCCTCATGAACGGGCGTTTCACGCTTCGCGACGGTGTCCTTGCCGCCGAGGATTCCGCGGTCACTTACGTCATGTGGAGCGCCTCCCTTGCGGCGAATACTTCCGCGATGGCTTCCAGCGGCCATGTGCTGGAACGCCTCGACCGCGTGCTCGATTCGCTGCAGCGCGTTCACGAAGGCCTGCTCGTCGAAAAGTCGGGCGTGCCGTTCCACAGTTACGAGAGTTCCAAGAACGCGCAGTCCGAAGTGGCCTGGATTTCGGGCGTGTCCATGGCGCTCATCCTGCTTTTGCTGCTCTGGGTGTTCCGCACGCCAATCCCCATCGTGTCGACGTTTTTTGCAATCGGCGTGGCGATATGCGCTGCCCTTTCGGGTACCTGGGCCGTGTTCGGGAGCATCCATATTTTCACGTTCGTGTTCGGTACGAGCGTTATCGGCGTGAGTATCGACTACGCGATACACTTCTTTACGGAACGCCACCATATTCTCAAGGGGCTTCTCCTCGGCTTCATGACGACGGAATTCAGCTACATCGCGCTCACCTTCGCCGATTTCCCGCTGTTGCGCCAGATGGCCGTGTTCTCGATAGTCGGGCTTGCGAGCTCTTTTGCGACAATCGTGCTCCTGTTCCCGAATCTTCCGCTGCCTTCGCATGCCGCGGAGGGCAAGCGTCCTCTTCCGACGCGGATTCCGGAACTCTTCCTTCGCGTGTACGACAGGTTCCCGCCGCGCTGGGTGCGTATTGCCGGTATCGTTTTCGCCCTCGTGCTCGTGCCCGGCGTGTTGAAGCTGGATGTGCATACCGACATGCGCACGCTCTATTCGATGAGCGAAAGTCTCAAGCGTTCCGAGGCTCTGAACGCGCGGCTTAACAACCTGGGAATTTCGGCGAATTACTTTATTGTGGAAGGCTCGTCGGAACAGGAACTCCTGGAAAACGAGGAAGCCCTTTCTGCACGCTTGCAGGTAGCGGTGAAGGATTCCCTGATGCGCGGGTTCCTTGCGACAAGTTCGTATATCCCTTCCGTCAAGACGCAGCAGGAAACTTTCGAAGGCATGCAGTCGCTTCGCCATTCGCAGGCCCTGCAAGAACTCCTGGAAAGCCTGAACGTTCCGGGCGATTCCCTCTTTGAATCGGGTTTCGCCTCTCCTGCGTATCTGGAACCTTCCTCGAAGATTCCTTCGTCTTTCGCGAGCATCCTCGATATGCTCTGGATAGGCGAGGTGGACGGACGTTTTTACAGTGCCGTATTCCCGTTGCATGTCGCCGCGGGTTTCGACATCGGCAAGCAGGCCGCCGAATTGCCCCATGTGTATGCGGTGAACAAGATGGAAAACGTGAACGAGACGCTCACGCAGCTTTCCCGCGTGGCGCTCCTCCTTGTGGCGATTGCGTATGCGGTCGTGTTCCTGGTCCTGGTCTTTGTCTACGGGTTTGTCCCTGCGCTCCGGATTATCCGCGCTCCGGTCCTCTCGTGCATCTTTATCGCGGCGGTGTTCGGCTATTGCGGGATTCCGTTTAATTTCTTCGCCATCGTGGGTGTCATCCTGACGCTCGGTATCGGTATCGACTATGCGCTCTTCTTCAAGGAAGGCGCTACCCGCGGACTCGTGACGGCGCTTGCCGTGATGCTTTCGGCGGCGACGACGCTCATTTCTTTCGGGAGCCTTTCCTTCAGCAGTTTCGTGCCTGTTTCCACCTTCGGGCTTTCGGTGCTGCTTGGAATATGGTGCTGCTTTGTCTTGTCTCCCTTTAGTCGGGATTGATTTTTCTAAATTTGTCGGCACCATGGTAAAATCCATATTATTCTGCGCAACGTTCTTCTTACTTGTCGCTTGCCATAACACGCATCAGGTGCCGGGGACATCGCCCGTATTCTATTCCGATGGTCGTGCTGTTTCGCTTTTGCCGACATCCGCGATGACCTTGCGTATCGACATGCCGCAGCGTATCGAGGGGAACTTCGTGAAGCCCGACGGATCAAACGATTCTTTCGAGGCCGATTCCTGGGTGCGCGCGAACGACAGCGTTCTTTCTATTACCCTTTTTACCGGATTCGGGACGACTCTCGGCGAAATCACCTATGCCAGCGATTCCGTCAAGGCCGAAAGTTCCGTGATGGATGTCGCGAAACTCAAGACGGAATACCTCGTCGCCGATTTCCAGATTTGCTTCTATCCGTTCGACGCCCTCCGGAAAAATTTCGAGCAGGCCGGTTTCGCTTTTTCCGAGACGCGCTCCGGCGATGCTGATTTTGTCCGCACGCTTTCCGATAATGGCAAGACGATTTTGACGGCGCGCAAGTCGGGCCGCGAAATTCACCTGGAGAACGTTCTGCGCCACTACAGTTACCATATTACGCTGGGGGAGGAAAATTGAGAAAGCCTCTATACATCAATGATTTTGCCATGCACTGCATTTTGGGCGGTGACAAGAAGACCGTTTTTGAAAAGTTGAAGAATGGTACCCGTGGCGAGTTTACAATCTATGATGTGGCCGGCGTGATGCGCCCCGCCGCGACAATCGATCCCGAGTCGCTTCCTCCGGTCGCCTTGTCCAAATACGACAACCGCGTGAATCGCCTGTCGCAGGCGGTGCTCGACCAGATGGAAGGTTCCATCGCCCGTGCGGTAAAAAAGTTTGGCGCGGACCGCATCGGTATTTTTATCGGTTCCTGCGACAACGGTTCCGAGGCTTCGCTCAGTGCCCTCAAGTGCTTTAGGGAAACGGGCGCGTACCCCGAAGGCTACGTGCTTGATTACCAGTCAGCCGATTTCCCTGCCCGCTATATCGCCGAACGCTTCGGCATAACCGGGATGCTTTCGGTGCATTCGACGGCGTGCGCTTCGAGCGCAAGCGCTTTCGTTTCGGCGCGCAACAACATTTATGCGGGCAACTGCGATGCCGCCATTGTCGGGGGTGTCGATATCGCCTCGCGTTCGGTCATTTTGGGTTTCGCCTCGCTCGAGGCCATGTCCGACAGGCCCACGAATCCCTTCAGCGCGAACCGCACCGGCCTCACGCTCGGCGATGCCGCTGCGTTCTTCCTGGTGACGCGCGAACGTTGCGAAGACCTGCAGGCCGAAGGTTCTGCCGGGCTTTCTGTGGTGGGTTTCGGTGAAAGTGCGGATGCCGACCACATTACCGCTCCCCGCGCCGATGGCGAAGGTGCCTACCAGGCCATGAAGGCATCCCTTGCCGATGCGGAACTCGACGCCGGTTCTATCGGGTATGTTAATTTACATGGAACGGGTACTCGCCTGAACGATTCCATGGAGGCTGTCGCCGTCAATCGCCTTTTCGGCGAGAATACTCCGGCAAGTTCCACGAAGGCGCTCACGGGGCACACGCTCGGTGCGGCAGGCGCGCTCGAGGCTTCGTTCTGCTGCCTTGCGCTCGAGAACGGGGGAGTCCTTCCGGCGCACCTCTTCGATGGCTGCGAAGACCCGAAACTCCCGAAGGTGAAGCTCGTGAAGCCGGGCGAATCGGTGGATGGGCTTAAGTACTGTATCAGCAACTCCTTTGCTTTTGGCGGTTGCAATGTCTCTTTAATTGTTGCTAAGGAATAGATTTATGGATACTCCCGAATTCAAGACGAGAAGCGAGGTCGGTGAACTTGTCCCCCATGCGGGCAAGATGCTTTTGCTCGACCGCGTCATTCGCCACGACTTAAATGAAGTCTCCATCGAAACGGAGGTGGACATCAACGAGAGTTGCATGTTCTACAGGGACGATAGGCAGGGAGTGCCTTCGTATGTCGCTTTTGAATACATGGCCCAGAGCATATCTGCGCTTTCTGGCGTTTACGGTCGTACCCTCGGGCAAAAACCGAGGGAAGGCTTTATCATGAGCGTGTCGAATTGCAAACTGCTCGTGCCCGTGTTCAAGGCGGGCGATGTCGTGAGGATCCGCGTCAAGCAGACGATGCGCGTCGACATGGCCGTGACGTTTGACGGCGCGGTCTATGTGGGCGACACGCTCGCGGTTTCGGCTTCGCTCTGTACGGTCGAAGTCGATGATCCCATGTCGATCCTGAAGATGAACTGATATCACATACCATTTTATTATATTTGTGCTATATGGAAAATAAGAAGAGTGTTTTGATTACGGGCGCAAGCGGCGGAATCGGTTCTGCCATTGCTAAGGCTGTCGCGTTGGCGGGTTACGAAGTTGTAGCTCATTATAACAGGAATGCCGCTCCGGTCGAGCAGATGGCGAACGAAATTCGTGAACAGGGCGGCTCCGTTCGCCTGTTGCAGTTCAACATCCGCGACCGCGAACAGTGCAAGGCTGTGCTCGAAAAAGATATCGAAGAAAATGGCGTGTACTATGGTGTGGTGACGAACGCGGGTGTCTGTGCCGACACGGCTTTCCCCGCCATGACCGACGAATACTGGGACAAGGTTATCGATACGAACTTGAACGGTTTTTACAATGTGCTCCACCCGATTGTCATGCCCATGTGCCGCAAGCGCAGGGGCCGCATCGTGACGATTTCGTCCGTGTCGGGTGTTATTGGCAACCGTGGCCAGGTGAACTACAGCGCGTCGAAGGCCGGTCTCATCGGTGCTTCCAAGGCGCTTGCTACCGAACTTGCAAGCCGCGGCATTACGGTGAACAGCGTCGCTCCGGGCGTCATTGAAACCGAAATGATCAAGGATGCTCCGCTCGACATGATTCTGCCCGCGATTCCCATGAAGCGCGTGGGCAAGCCCGAAGAAGTGGCTGCCACGGTGGTGTTCCTGCTTTCTGAAGGGGCCGCTTACATTACCCGTCAGGTGATTTCTGTGAATGGAGGCCTCGCCTAATGCGCCGTGTAGTTGTTACTGGTGGTTCGTGCATTTCGTCTCTTGGTTTTGATGCTGATTCCGCATTCGATGGCCTGAAGTCTTTTAAGAACCGTGTCGTCCGTATGAACGATTGGGATGTCTACAAGCAAATGAATACTCGCTTGGCCGCCCCGATTCTTGAACCGCTTCCGCAGTACCCCCGCAAAAAAATCCGCGGTGCCGGTCGCGTGGCGGTGATGGGCCTCCTCTCTGCCGACAAAGCGCTCGAAGTCGCCGGGCTTACGGGTGAAGTAGCCCTGATGAAGTCTGGCCGCATGGGCGTCGCCTACGGTTCTTCGATGGGTAGTATCGATCCGCTGCTCGAGTTCTTCTCGATGCTCAATACGTATGACTGCTCCAACATCAAGGCTACGACCTACATTCGCTCGATGCCGCAGACCTGTGCGGTGAACATCAGCGTGGTGCTCGGCCTTACCGGCCGTCTCGTGACGACGAATACGGCTTGCACCAGCGGAAGCCTCGCGATTGGCCAGGCGTACGAACTCATCAAGTACGGCAAGCAGGACGTGATGATTGCGGGCGGTGCCGACGAACTCAGCCCGACGGAATCTGCCGTGTTTGATACTTTGTTTGCGACGAGCGTCATGAACGACCATCCGGAACTCGCTCCGGCCGCATACGACAAGAACCGCGACGGCCTCGTGATTGGCGAAGGTGCCGGCTGCCTTATTCTCGAAGAATACGAGCATGCGAAGGCTCGCGGCGCGAAGATTTACGCGGAACTCATTGGTTTCGGTTCCAACACCGATGGCGAACACATTACGCAGCCCAAGAAAGAGACCATGCAGCATGCGCTCGAGTTGGCGATTGAAGATGCGGGAATCTCTCCGGATGCGATTGGCTACGTGAACGGTCACGGCACGGCGACGCACCATGGCGACATTGCCGAAAGCTGGGCGACCTACAACGCCCTGAAGCAGCGCGCGGTCCCGCTCTCCAGCTTGAAGAGCTACATCGGTCACACGCTTGGTGCCTGCGGCGGAATCGAAGCTTGGCTTGCCATCCACATGATGAACCGCAAGTGGTTCAGCCCGAACTTGAACCTGAAGGAAGTCGATCCCGAATGCGCTCCGCTGGACTACATTACGGGAACCGGCCGCGAAATGGATGTGGAATACTTCATGTCCAACAATTTCGCGTTCGGCGGCATCAACACGTCGCTCATCTTCAAGCGCGTGTAGTTCCGCGGCCTCCTCGACGGGGTTGCAATCTAACTGTAAAAGGACCGCTTTTGCGGCCCTTTTGCTTTTGGATGCTTTTTTTGATGCGCGGTGGCGTCTGTGCGGCGGGTGTCCTAGTGCCCCGGGAATCTCGTGAGCGTCTCGATGTTGTAGCCCTTCAGTACGTCGCGGCCATGCAGGTCGAAGAGCTCGATGACGAACAGGAGCATTTCCACCTTGCCGCCCAACTTCTCGATGAGGCGTGCCGCCGCTTTCGCCGTA
>NZ_JAFZKX010000007.1 GCF_017551775.1 Fibrobacter sp.
CGACGACATCAAGGCCAAGAAGGACAACGGCACCAAGGAAGAAATCAAGGCCGCTATGGACAAGCTCCAGGGCATGATCAGCTCCATGGCTCAGGCTGCCGGTGCAAACCAGGCTCAGCCGGGTCCGCAGCCGGGTGCTTCCGAACAGCCGAAGAACGACAAGAAGGGTGACGGCCCGGAAGTCGTCGACGCTGAAGTCGTTGACTAATTAGGCTACGGCGGGTAATCGGTGTGTCGCCGGTTATCGGCCGCATACAGAAAGGATTGGCTCTCTTTTAGGGAGCAATCCTTTTTGCGTAAAAAGAGAATACAGTTTTTTGATTAAGAATCGCGACGAAGTGAGCGAAGTATGGCAGAGAAAAGAGATTATTACGAAGTTCTAGGTGTCGGTAAGGACGCAAGTGCTGACGAGATCAAGCACGCGTACAAGAAGCTTGCCATCAAGTACCACCCGGACAAGAACCCGGGCGACAAGGAAGCCGAAGAAAAGTTCAAGGAGGCGGCCGAGGCCTACGACGTGCTCAGCAACCCCGAGAAGCGCAAGAACTACGACCAGTTCGGTTTCAACGCCCCGGGCGGTGGCTTTGGCGGCGGAGGATTCGGCGGACAGGGCTTCAGCTTCGAAGATATCTTCTCGCAGTTCGGCGACATTTTCGGCGGCGGGTTCGGCTTTGGCGGCGGTGGCCGCAGAGGCGGCGGTCGCAAAGCGGGACCTCCGCGCGGTAACGACTTGCAGATCAAGGTGGCGCTCAGCTACAAGGAAATCTTCGAGGGTTGCACCAAGAAGGTGCGCCTGAAACGCTATACTCCCTGTACGGAATGTAACGGCAAGGGCGGCACGAACATCAAGACTTGCGATACCTGTAAGGGTACGGGTCGAGTGCGCCGCGTGTCTGGCGGTTTCTTCCAGATGGTTTCCGAGAGTGCCTGCCCCACCTGTAACGGTATGGGCGAAGTCATCTCGAATCCGTGTAGCCATTGCCGCGGCGAGGGCCGTGTGCAGGAAACGGAAGAAATCTCCATCAAGATTCCGGCGGGCGTTGCCGAAGGCCAGTACCTGAACCTGCGTGGCGAAGGCAACTGCGGGCCTCGCGGCGGTGCCTGCGGCGACTTGCTGGCGGTCATTGCCGAAAAGCCCGACGACTTCTACACCCGCGAAGGTGACGATTTGCACTGCGAAATCAAGGTGCCGGTCCACAAACTGGTCCTTGGCGGAACGCAGCGAATCCCGACGCTGGACGGTGGCGAAGTGCAGATCAAGATTGCGGCCGGAACCCAGGCCGGGAGCATCTTGCGCCTGCGCGAACAGGGCCTGTACCCGCTGAACAAGCGCGGCGACCGCGGAAGCCTCTACGTGAACATCGGCGTGGAAATCCCGAAGGACCTTAGCCGCGAAGAGAAGGAACTCTACCAGAAACTCGCGGAACTGCGGCACGACAAGGAAACCGCGCAGGAAGAAAGTTTCCTCGAGAAGATGAAGAACCTGTTTAAGTAAAAGAGATCCCCGCCCGGAGGCGGGGATGACATGAGTGTACGAATCCCGGACAGCGATGCCCGGGATTTTTTTATTTCAGGTTCTTAGTGGTCTACTAAAAGTAAACGCCGTAGTTGGGGCGCGATTTCGGGCTGCGGCCCTTTATGTCGTATTTGCGGGCGCGGTCTAGTTTGAACGGGACCGGGGCGACAGCCTTGCGGATATTGACCGTTCCGTCATTCCACTTGCCGATCAGGACGATGTCATCCTTGTTGCCCTGGAGAAGTTCTGTCACGCGGGTCTTGAATGTCGAATCCGTAAACCAGCCTTCGAACGTATAGCCATCCTTCGTGGGCTCGTTTAGGACATACGTGGAAGAATCCGCATAGCGGTAGGTCGGATTCTTTTTCCATACGTACTTGTAATTGCCGTCATTCACGTAGGTGATGGAATAGCCGCTTTCCCAACGGGCGAAATACTTCTGGTTGCCTTCCGCTGTAGAGGGAATCTTTTGCGCGGGCTTCGTGAAGTTCGTGTCGAGGAACCAGCCTTCGAACACATCGTTCTCCTTCACCGCGGGCTTCAGGGCGACCTCTTGCTTGGGCGTATAGTAGCCTGGGTTGGAGGGATTTGTGCCGCCATGCAATCTGTACGTGATGTCGTAAAATGCGCCGCTCAGTTTCGGGTAGGCATCTCCGGTGTTCTGCACCCATATGGGAATTTCGGTCGAGTCCTTCAGTTTTTTCAAGACCGTCCCGTTGGAAAATTCCGTAGCAGATGCGGGTGTGCCCTTGAAGCCTTCATTCGTGTAATTGCCTGGATAGAATACGTTTTTTATAGACACGTCGCGTGCCGAGAGAAGCTGGCACAATTTCTCAAGTTGCAGGCCAATACCCGAAAACTTCTCCGTTATGTCGATTTTCCCATTGTAGAAGGAATTCTTGACCAGAATATTGTCGGCGATACCTACAAGGCCGCCACCTTGCTGACCCATCAGGTATCCGGTAGAATAGGAGTTTTCTATCTGCATGTAAAAATGGTTCATATCGTCAAAGGAGCTATAAGCTGCGGGGTTTCGGTCCGGTTCGGGGTCCGGTGCGGCCGGGTCTAGGCATAAATCGCCTCGCATATCGGCGTAACCCACAAGCCCACCTACATAGCCATTTGTGCCGACCACGGTCGCCGTGCTATATACATTCTTGAGTTTAAGTTTTCCCTGTTGAATGTTAGACACAAAAGCGCCCGGGTTTTCACCGCTGAAATACGAATCCTTAATTCCAAGATTCTGGATAACTGCAGGGTAATAATCAATCATTTCAACCAGGCCCACATTGCCATACAGGCCCGAGATGGTGTGGCCGTTCCCCTCGATGACGCCGTTAAGTATTTTAAACGGTTTCCACCAGTAGTAATCGCCCGTGTTTGCAAAACCATCGGACGCGAGCACGTTCTCGTTGACGACGATATCGTCTTCGATGAAAATACAGACTTGCGTTCTTAGTGTATCGAGTATGTTTGCAGCCCCGTAAAGTTCGGCCGCATTGTGAATCAGCAAGCAGCCAGCATCGTCTTTCTCGGGTTCCTTCGAAACGACACCCCAGCGCGCATGGAGTTTCAATTTTCCGGAAGCATTATTGGGCGTGTCAAATGGGTAAAGAGCTTTCTTCTTGAAGTTATCGGCAAGAGGTGTGGTTTTCGTCGTATACCAGCCCAAAAATTCTGCGCCATCCTTGGTAGGAGCAAACAGGTCATACACAACGGAGCTTGTCTTGTCGTATATAATGAAGGAGCGGTTATCCGGATTGTTTACGCCACCCTGCAGGTCATAATCGATATAGACGGTATCGCCTTGATTAATGGCGAAGGCCGGCGCTGCGATAAAAAAGCTAGCTAAAAGGCAATATAAGACGTGTCTCACGGTTCCTCCTTAGTCGGGGTTATGTAACACCCTTTTGCACAATATATATTTTTTTCGGCACGCAAGCGAGGCTTTCAATTCACGCAGGGCTAAAAATAGACGATGGGGAAACCTTCGCGGTATTCCTTGACGATATACGGGTGCGTTTTGGTGTACTCGAATATTTTTTCGCCGAGGCCGTTTTTTACGAGGTCAATGAGTGCCTGGTTTGGAACCGCGCCGATGGAGGGGCATGTGGGCGTGAGCGCGATGACGAGCTTTCCGCCCTTGTCCATGATGCGCAGCGGCCAGATGCTACAATCGAAGGGCTTGTCCTCCCCTTTCAGGATGCAGCCCTTTTGCGGGTCGAGGAATGTACACGGGACTTCTTCTTCGGGGGCGGCGGTGCGGTAGTTGTTCTCGAGGACGAGGCGGAAGGCATCCTGGGCACCGTCTGAAGCGGGCGCGAACTCCCCCACTACGCCGTATTCATTGGGCCGGCTCAGTTTTTCTGCAACCTCAGGCGGAAAAAGCGGAGTTTCCCAGAGGCTCTGCCGGCGGAAAGAGCAGCAGAACTTGCAGGCGGCGCAGGTGTTTTTGGACAAGATAGATGAAAGCATTATGCACCTTCCGACAAAACAGTTGCGTGGCACTTGTCGAGGATAGTCAGCGGGTAGTATGAGAGTTTCGCCTTGCGGAGTCCTTCTATCCCGATGTCCTCTTCTCGGTTGATAAGCCTTGCACCGGAGAGCGTGGCGGCAAACATCTTGTTGATGACGGCATAGCCGCCGTCGTTGGCATATTCGTCGATGACTTTCTCGAAATGGATGTCCCACACGCCGGGAATGATTGGGGAAGCCATGGTCATGCCCACGGGCTTTCCACCGACGTAAAGTATTGCGCCTTTCATGCCGAGCGCTTCGAAGTTCTGCAGCGCCTCTTCGATGGCGCAGTATTCCGCAAAGCGGGACTTTTCGTCTTCGGAGCGCTCCGCCCATGCGGCCTCTTCGCATTCGCAGGAGGGCTCGCAGGGTTCTGAAGATTCCGCCGCAGCCCCGTTGTTCATCCAGAGCTTTTCCACCTGCAGGGCATCTGCCATGTTTTCCTGGGTGATTTCCCGCAGTTCGTAGTTTGCGTAGGTGCGGCTGAATCTGGAAATGTGGTTCCGCTTTTTGCGGTAGGTGGTTCCAGGTAGGTTCGCCAGGCTTTCCGCAGAATAGAGGTAATCGCTGTCGCCGCGGTTCTCCGCAAAACGGATGACGGCGATTTCGGCCGCAGATTGCCCACCGAAATAATCGCGCAAAATCTGTGCGCGGGGCTCGTCCACCAGGCAAAATTCCAGAGGCCGGCCTGATTCCGCTGCATCTTGGGCGATTAACGCCAGCGCTGCCCGCGGGTCATCTGCCCCAAGCGGGAAGGCATACCCCCTGCGGCTACCCTGCCCGTTGTAATAGCGGAACAGGAACCCCTCTTGCAGCGCGATTTCCGTACCATATTTTTTGCGGAGCAGGAAGATGTTTGCGAAAGAGGCATCGCTGCCCATATAACCCGCTTCGGCCACCGCGCTTGTCACGGCAATCCGGTCTGGAATTTCTGGCGGGCGAAAATGGAGCATACTTACCTATTAGAAAAAAGATTTTAGCTTGCGTCTTGCTGGAGCCTGGGAATCATTTCGGCGGACCATTCCTCGAAATCGCCGGCTTCAATATGGGCGCGGGCGTCTTTCATAAGCTTCAGGTAAAAATGCAAGTTGTGTATGGTAGAGAGCGTCCAGCCGAGTGGTTCCTTGCTTTTGAAAAGGTGGCGCAGGTAAGAACGGCTGTAATTGCGGCAGCAGTAGCAGTCGCAATCCGGATCGAGCGGGATATCGTGCTGGTGCGCAAATTTCGCGCCCTTGTAGCGCAGCACTCCCCTGCTGGTGTAAACGAGCCCGTCCTGCGCATTTTTCGCCGGCAAAATGCAGTCGAACATGTCGACCCCGCGGGCAACAAGCGAAAGCAGGTTCCAAGGCGTGCCCACCCCCATCACGTAGCGGGCGCGGTCTTCGGGCAGGTAGTTCGTGCAGAAGTCCGCAATCTCGTACATGGTCTCGACGGGTTCGCCTACGGAGAGCCCGCCCATCGCGTAACCATCGGGAGCGAGTTCCTTGAGCGCCTCGATGGATTTCTTGCGCAATTCCTTGTGCATGCCGCCCTGGACAATCCCGAAAAAATATTGTGGGTAGCCGTGAAGAGGCGGGTTTTCTGCAAGCCAGTCCATTGCCCTGCGGGTCCATTTGAGCGTGAGGTCGAGGGAGTGTTCCGCCTCCTCGGGCGTGCTCGGGTACGGCGTGCATTCGTCAAAGGCCATGATGATGTCGGCCCCGATTTCGCGCTGGGCCTGCATCACCGATTCGGGAGTGAACTTGTGGCGGCTGCCGTCGAGCAGGCTCTGGAATTCCACGCCGTCTTCGGTAATGTGGCGGAAGTCCTTGAGGCTCCACACCTGGAATCCGCCGCTGTCGGTAAGCATCGGGCCGTTCCAGCCCATAAACTTCTGCACGCCGCCCGCCTCTGCGATAAGCTTTGTGCCCGGACGCAGGTACAGGTGGTACGTGTTCGCGAGGATAATCTGCGCTTCCATTTCGCACAGGTCACGCGCCGA
The DNA here is from genome assembly GCF_017551775.1 of Fibrobacter sp. Taxonomy (NCBI): domain Bacteria; kingdom Pseudomonadati; phylum Fibrobacterota; class Fibrobacteria; order Fibrobacterales; family Fibrobacteraceae; genus Fibrobacter; species Fibrobacter sp. The sequence continues at coordinate 6,015 of NZ_JAFZKX010000007.1, forward strand.
GAGCCCCTTCACGCTCGCAAGCGTCCCCACGGGCATAAAAATCGGCGTTTCGATGTCGCCGTGGGCCGTATGGAGCCTCCCCCGCCTAGCCTTGCTGCGGTCGCTTGTCTTTATGAGTTCAAAGGGGTTGTTGTTCAAAATCATAATTCATCTAAGTCTAATGTAGATGTCTCGCTTGAGCCTGCTTTGCTTGAGTCCATATCTGTTGAATCTGGAATATAAACAATTCCCCCGAGCGGTTCAAAGACGTTTATATCAGACTCTGACGATGATGATTTCGGCGTTTTCGAAGGAAGAGGGGTGTCATATGGTGAATCTGCGATATCTCCACCAATCACATTGGCAACACCATCGCTATCGTTTTTTTGAGAAGCATCCTCCTTTTGCTGGATGGATGCGCATGCCGAAATTGAGAATGCGGCCGATACCCCCAAAAGGGCGGCAAGCGTCGCCTTGGTCTTGGGGGCAAATTCGCCAATGCTTTCGACTTTTTTTCTTTCGATATCCATTTTAGCCCGCGCTATGGGACAAAAAAAATATATATTTCCTGATAAACTCGGATTGGTGCGCTTCAATGAAACAGGCGTTTAAAATAGCATTACTGCTCATTATTGCTTTTGCAACGATAGTTACAACCGTTTTTATCGTAAAGAAGCTGAGTTCGCCCGATTCCAGTGGGGTAAAAATTACGAGCGCGTTCGTGGAACATCAAATCAGCGAAATCTCGGAATTGGCAACCCTGCACCACCACTACCGCAAGAACGCGAACTACCAGGACGCCAAGAAACTCCTGGAGTATATGCCCGAATGGTGGATTAACCAGTCCATAAAGGAGTTTGTTCTGGTATACGAGGGCGACGTGAAGCTCGGTTACGACCTGAAGGATATCAAGATTAATGTCGAACCTGTCACGAGGACCATATTTATCTACCTTCCCGAGCCGAAAATCCTGAGCCACAGCATCGATTTTGAGAGCATCAAGGTCTTGTGGGAAAAGAGCGGCTGGCTCAACAACATCAAGTTCGAGGACTTCAAGCGGTTCTTTATCGCCGAACAGAAAAAGTACGAACAAGAGAATATCGACGAGCTGAAACGCAGGGCTCGTGAACACGCCATGCATATCATTCTGCTCTATCTCGGTTCCGCCGTCAAGCTGGCCGAAATCGACGAAAACGCCCAGAAATCCTTTGTCGATCGATGGCTACACCCCAACGACGGGTATCATATAACGATAGAGTCGAAGTAGGCTGTACTTGTTAAGTGGCCTGACGTCTTTTAAATTTTGCTAGTTTACTGCACAAATTGTCACTCACTGACAAAAATTTTTGTTATATTTGAAGAAAAGGGCGAACTGCGGCATGTGGTCCGAGTTTGCCTGTCAAATTTTCCTAAAATTGGCGAAAAAAGGCACTTTTTTAGTTTTTGCAAAAGCAAGTGAATAGGTAAGAAATGGCTGTAAAATACGATAAGGACAGCATCAAGACTCTAGATTGGTACGAACACATTAGGCTCCGCCCCGGTATGTACATCGGCAAGCTGGGCGACGGCCAGAGCCCCGACGACGGTATCTACGTTCTCGCGAAGGAAGTCATCGACAACTCCATCGACGAGTTCGCCATGGGCGCGGGCAAGAAGATTGAAATCGACATGGAAGACCACAGCTGCCGCGTGCGCGACTACGGCCGCGGCATCCCGCTCGAAAAGGTCATCGACTGCGTGTCGAAGATGAATACGGGCGGCAAGTACGACTCCGAAGCCTTCCAGAAGTCCGTCGGCATGAACGGCGTGGGTACCAAGGCGGTGAACGCCCTTTCCACCAAGTTTATCGTACAAAGTTTCCGCGACGGCAAGGTCAAGCGCGCCGAATTCAGCAAGGGCATTTTGGTAAAGGATTTCAAGATTGCCCCGACAAACGAGAAAAACGGCACCGAAATCTATTTCGAACCCGATAACGAGCTGTTCAAGAACTTCCGCTTCCTCCCCGCCTACATGGAAGAGAAGATCTGGAACTACGCCTACCTGAACAACGGGCTCACGCTGGTGATGAACGGCAAGGATTACAATAGCCCCAACGGGCTCTTGGACCTGCTCCACAGCCGCACCGACGATACTATCCGCTACGAGGTCATCCACTGCAAGGGCAAGGACCTGGAATTCGCCATCACCCACTCCAACGTGGAAGGCGAGCACTACTTCAGCTTCGTGAACGGCCAGCACACCACCCAGGGCGGCACCCACCAGGCGGCTTTCCGCGAGGGTCTCGTGAAGGGCGTGCGCGACCACTTCAAGAAGGAATTCGACGCCTCCGACGTGCGCAACTGCATTATCGGGGCGATTTCCGTGCGCATCCAGGAACCGGTTTTCGAATCGCAGACCAAGACGAAGCTCGGTAGCACCACCACGGCCCCGAACGGCCCCGCGCTCCGCACCTGGATCGTGGATTTCGTGGCCCGCGAGCTCGACAACTACCTGCACAAGAACGAAGATACGGCCAAGAAGCTCCTGGAACGCATCACGCAGAACGAAAAACTGCGCAAGGAACTGGCCGGCGTCAAGAAACTGGCCAACGAACGCGCCAAGAAGGCGAACCTCAACAACAAGAAACTCCGCGACTGCAGCGTGCACCTCACCGACGCGAAGAACCCGCTCAAGAGCGAGACGATGATCTTCATTACCGAGGGTAATTCCGCATCGGGTACCATCACGACGGCTCGTAACCCCAAAACCCAGGCGGTGTTCAGCCTGCGCGGTAAGCCGAAGAACAGCTACGGCCTTTCGAAGAAGATCGTGTACGAAAACGAGGAATGGAACCTTTTGCAGGCGGCCCTCAACATCGAAAACGGGCTCGAGGACCTGCGCTACGACAAAGTGATTATCGCGACCGATGCTGACGTGGACGGTATGCACATCCGCCTTCTGGTGATGACGTTCTTCCTGCAGTTCTTCCCGGAACTCGTGCAGGAAAAGCACCTCTACATTCTGCAGGCCCCGCTGTTCCGCGTGCGTAACCGTAAGGACAAGAAAAAGACGTTCTACTGTTACGACGAAGAGGAACGCGACAACGCCGCGAAGGAAATCAACAAGAAAGATTTGGAAATCACGCGCTTCAAAGGCCTCGGTGAAATGGATTCCGAGGACTTCAAGCTGCTCATCGGCGAAAACATGCACCTGGAGACGGTCACCATGCCGAACGACGCCTCCCTGGGCAAGCTCCTGGAATACTACATGGGCAAGAACACGCAGGCCCGCCAGGACTACATCGTCGAAAACCTGCGCACCGAAGCCGTGGAGGAACTCTAGATGGACGAAGAACAGAAAACATTGGGACTTTCGAACGTAAACCACCTGGAAAAGCTTTACAACGGCTGGTTCCTGGACTATGCGAGCTATACTATCCTGGACCGCGCCGTCCCCTACTTCGAGGATGGCCTCAAGCCGGTGCAGCGCCGCATTCTCCACACGATGTACGAGATGAACGACGGGAGTTTCCACAAGGTGGCGGGCATCGTGGGCGACACCATGCACTACCACCCGCACGGCGACTCCTCCATCTACACGGCCCTCGTGAACATGGGCCAGAAGGACCTGCTTATCGAACCGCAGGGTAACTGGGGTAACCCCCTGACCGGCGACGAGGCCGCCGCCCCGCGTTATATCGAAGGCAAGCTCAGCGAATTTGCGCTCGAGGTGATGTTCAACCCCGAGACCACGGAATGGATCCCGAACTACGACGGACGTTCCAAGGAACCGGTGACGCTTCCCGCGAAATTCCCGATTCTGTTGGCGCAGGGCGTGGACGGCATCGCGGTGGGCCTTTCCACCACCATCCTCCCCCATAACTTCAAGGAACTTTGCCAGGCGAGCATCGACTACCTGCGCGGCCGTAAGTTCACGCTGTACCCGGACTTCTTTACCGGCGGCATCATCGACGTGAGCGAATACAACGACGGCGAACGCGGTGGACGCCTCAAGGTGCGCGCCCGCATCGAAAAGCTCGACAACAAGACGCTCGTCATCCGCGAACTGCCCTTCGGCACCACCACCGACAGCCTTATCGACTCCATCGTGGCGGCAAACGACAAGGGCAAAATCAAGATCAAGCAGATTGTGGACCACACCACCGAAAACGTGGAAATCCAGATCCACCTGCAGGCGGGTTCCGATCCGCAGGTCGTGATGGACGCGCTTTACGCGTTTACCGACTGCCAGACGACCCTTGCCGCGAACAGTTGCGTGATTATCGACAAGAAGCCGCGTTTCAGCAACACGACTGAACTCCTGAAGCTCAGCACCGACCATACAGTGAAGCTTTTGGACTGGGAACTTGACAACCAGCTCAAGCACCTGCAAGACCAGTGGCACATGACGAGCCTCGAGAAGATATTCATTGAGAAGGAAGTCTACGAGGTCATCAAGAAGGCGAAGACCCACGAAGAGATGGTCCAGCTGATTGACGAAGGCTTGAAGCCCTATGTGCGCAAGCTCCGCCGCGAAGTGACCCGCGAAGAAATCCTCAAGCTCGCCGAAATTCCGGTCCGCCGCATCAGCCGCTTTGACCGCAAGAAGGCCGACGAACTGCTCGAAGAACTCGACCGCAAGATCGAGGAAGTGAACTACAACAAGGAACACCTCACCGACTACGCCGTGAACTACTTCAAGAACATCATGAAGAAGTACGGCGAAGGTCGCGACCGCCGCACAGAAATCGCGGAATTCGGCCAGGTGAGCGCCGTGCACGTGGCTCTTGCCAACCAGAAGCTCTACGTGAACCGCAAGGAAGGCTTCCTGGGCACGGGCATGAAGAAGGAAGAATACCTCTTCGACGTGTCCGAATACGACGACCTCATCGTATTCAAGGCCGACGGCAGCTTCAAGGTCGTGAAGGTCTCCGACAAGGACTTCGTGGGCAAGAATATCGTGCTCGTCGAGAAGTTCAACAAGGACGACGAACGCCATATCTACAATGTGATCCACCAGGACGGCAAGGAAGGCACGGCCTACATCAAGCGCTTCAACGTGGGTGGCGTAACCCGTGACAAGGACTACTTCATGGGTAAGAACAAGCCCGGTAGCCGCCTCTTGTACCTTTCCAGCAACATGAACGGCGAAGCCGAAGTCGTGGAAGTGACGCTCAAGCCGCGCCCGCGCACCAAACTCAACTTCGAAGTGGACTTCAGCTCCATCGAGGTGAAGGGCCGCGGCGCCATGGGCAATATCGTCACCAAGTACCCGGTCAAGAGCGTGAAGCGCATCCGCAAGGGCGTGAGCACCCTCGGTGCCCGCGTGCTCTACTTCGACGCCCCCAGCGGCCTCATCAGCACGCAGAAGAAGGGCGACCGCATCGGCGAATTCGGCGAGAAGGACAAGATCCTTATCGTGAAGGAGAACGGTACGGCCCGCGTGCACGACATGGCGGACCCGATTCTCGTGGGTAGCGGCGTGAAATACGTCCACAAGTTCGACCCCACGCAGGTCTTTACCATCCTCTACTTCGAGGGCGGCAACTTCAACTACATGGTGAAGCGCTTCAACTTGGAAGGCTGCCCCATGACGACAGAATTCAGCCTCATCAGCGACCACAAGGATTCGCAGCTGATTGAATTCTTCGCCACCGAGGACGCACGCCAGCTCATGGAATACCAGGTGGGCCGCGAAGTCCAGAAGGAAGAACTCGACCTCACGGAAGTCGCCGAAATCAAGAGCTACAAGGCGCTCGGCAGCAAGTTCACCGCCAAGAAGGTGAAGCGCACGAGCCGCATCAGCCCGCCGGACGCCTTCGACGACGGCGCAAGCGAAGATAGCGGCGAGCCCGAAGACCCGACGCTGTTCTAAGCCAGAAATAAACAGCGCCAGCGATAAACGGCGTCGCCACTAATGCAAAAAGCCCACGGTTCAAACCGCGGGTTTTTCTGTTCAATCGCAAAATTCAGGGCGAACGCCCCGGGGAATTACAGGCCGTAGCGGGCGAAGGCGTCTTCTTCGCCGACGATCTTGAAATCTACGATGTACTGCTTCTTCGAGACGGGATTGTTGTATTCAAAGACTTCGATAACCCAGGCGTTCTTTTCGCACTGGATAAGGAAGCCGGTGCGTTCGAGCGTTCCGACAGTCTTCGTGCCGAGAATTTCGAAACCCACGGGCTTGCCGTACTGCGCTGCGATATTCTGGAATATCGTGGCGTATTGCATCTTGAGGTTCGAAACGTTCACGTTGCCCTTGAGGAAGGGGCTGTCGTCGAGCACGGCATCGAAAGCCTTGTCGTACTTATCTGCCTTCAGGTGGTCGACCATCGCCTTGACGCAGTCGCTGGAATGCGGGCCCGCAAAAGCGAACGAGCAGAGCAACAGGGAAAGAATTGCAGCCTTGATTTTCATAGTTTCTCCTTTTTATTTTTTATCATAATACTTGAATACGTCTTCTTCGGTCAACACGCGCAATTCGCTGAACTCGCTCTTGCCGTTTGGTGAAACGTATTCCTTTATCACAATCAGCCACGCAGATTTTTCACAGTTAATCTGGTAAACAGTTTCGTCGTAAACCTTGGACAGGCGGCGCGTACGCAGTTTTGTATGGTTCAGCACCTTGCCATGCTGCTTGACAAATTTCTCGAAATATCCGGCGTACTGCGTGACTCCCACCGTCTTTTGTTCGTCAGCCAAGTTCATGCCATAATCGAGCAATGCCGAGGCGGCCTCCTTGTACTTGGACTTCTTAAGAAATTTTTCGACCTTGTCCATCTGCTTGTCGGAAACTTCTCCGGCATAGCAAAAAGACGCCATCAAGAAAACACACAACAAAAAACGCAATTTATTCATATTATCCAATATAGCAATTCCAAGAAAAACTGTTCAAAAATGTGCTGGCGAGACAAGGACATCATCTATGGACACTCGTTGGCCGTCTTTATGAGTTCGTGCTCAATGACATATCTGCTTTAATGAATCCAGGAACTCGACAGCATGCGTGGAATCCCGAAGTTCATTAAGGGCATGAATCAAATTTTTTGCCTTATGAGGTCTACATTTGTTGAATTTTCCTTTTATTATAGTTCATATTATTTCACTTTACTATAATTAACGGCAGAACATTACAAAGAGGTTTTTATGTCCCGCTTACGCGTTTTGGTCCTGATGGGTGGTCCGTCCACCGAACATGATGTTTCCGTAGTCAGCGGCACCGGTGTGGTGCGCGCCATGGACCCGGAACGCTACAACATCCATCCCGTTTTGATCGACAAGGACGGCACCTGGCACTGGTCCGCCCGCGAACTTTCCCCCTACCAGAAGGACAACTTCTCGGTCAACTACTTCCGCAGCCTCGAAGGCACGGCCGCCTGCACCAAGAAGTCCCCGGCTCTTTCCGAGCTCCCCGCCGCCGATATCGCATTCCTGGCACTCCACGGCAAATGGGGCGAAGACGGCCACATCCAGGCCATGCTCGAAAACTGGAACATCCCGTACACCGGCTGCGGTCTCCTCGCATCGGCCCTCGCGATGGACAAGGTAAAATCCAAGGAAATCTACAAGGCGAACGGCATTCCTACCCCGCCGTACCGCGTCATCTGGAAGCATGACTTTACGGGCGATACGCTCGTTTCCGTCGCCGACGAACTCGGATTCCCGCTGGTGATCAAGGACCCGCTGGGCGGCTCTTCCATCGGCATCGGCATCGCGAAGGACATGGACGAAGCCGGCAAGATCGTGCAGGACCTGTTCAAGGATTCCAACCGCCTGCTGTGCGAAAAGTTTATCGCCGGCGGCGAAGCGAGCTGCGGCTACATCGAAGGCGAAAAGCCGCTCCCGCCCACCGAAATGCGCATGACGACGCGCGAATACTTCGACTACGAGGCCAAGTACAACGGCGAATGCAAGGAAGTGACGCCGGCAGAATTCCCGGAAGACCTGACCAAGCGCATCCAGGAACTCGTGAAGAACGCCCACTACGCCCTCGGCGGCGCGGGCTACAGCCGTACCGACGTGCGCATCACGAAGGACGGCGAACTGTTCGCCATCGAGACGAATACGCTCCCGGGCATGACCCCGACATCGCTCCTGCCGCAGCAGGCCGCCTGCAACGGCATCACGTACAGCCAGCTCATCGACATGATTATCGACAAGAGCCTCACCATCAAGAGGTAGGGTACAAGTTACTAGTTACTAGAAATCAAGGTATAGAGATGTTTATTGCCTAAAAAGCACTAGGAACTCAGAACTTAGAACTATGGCAAAGACTTTTGACATATACGTAGATACTTCCCGAAAGGGCATCTCGATGGCGCTCGCGACAAGCGGACAGCCCGAAGGAGCGCAAGCCATTTACGAGGAAATCGTGAATACGGAAGCCCGCGGGGAAATCCTCGGGGAATCTCTCGACACGCTCCTGAAGCGCGTGGGCGCGACGCTCGACGACGTGAAGCGCGTGATGGTGACGCTCGGGCCGGGCTCGTTCAGCGGGCTTCGCACCGGAGTGGCATTCTGCCAGGGGCTCAGCTTTAGCGGGAAGCGCGAACTTTACGGGGTCACTACCCTGCAGGCGCTCGCATGCTTCGCGGGCAACGCGCAGCAGTCCCAGAATCCCGAGACGGCGGTAATCATCCGCGCTCGCACCGGGTTCTGGTACCTTAGGCTGAACGGCGAAGAATTCTTCATCGAAACGCCCGATGTGGTTTCGCGCATCAAAACCGCGCAGGTCAAAACTGTCGTCGCAGACGATGCCGCACTTGCGGACGAGACCCTGAAGGCGACGTTCGATGCGCTCGGAGCCAAAACCGTACGCGATACGGGCAATCCGCTCAGCATGTGGGCCCCGCTTTTCGATACCGTCAAGCCGTCGCTTATTCAAGAAGCGAACTACATCCAGCCTTCGTACTTCGAGAAGCTCAAGGCATAGACCGGATTCACGCAGGATAGGTTGTCTGTAAATGCCGGTCCGTGAAATGACAGAAGCCGACCTCCCGCAGGTGCTCGCGATACAGCAGCAGCTCGGTTTTCAGGAATGGAACGAACGCGAATTTATTGCCGAAATCCGCGCAAGCTATGCCCTGTGCGTCGTTTTTGAACAAACAAATTCTATCGTGGGCTACGCCATCTTCCACCTGATGGGGCCGGATTCCGAACTCCTGAGCATCGCGACATGCGAAAGCGAGCAGGGCAAGGGAATCGGAAGCGCGCTCCTGAACGCGGGATTCGAACGTCTCGACTTCGCGAACGGCGACCAAGTTTTCCTCGAAGTGCGCGAAGGCAACGAGAAAGCCCGCAAATTCTATGAGCATCATGGTTTCGCCGCTTACGCGGAACGCAAAAAATACTATTCTGATGGAGAGAATGCCGTCCTTTACAAGAAGGCATAGCCAAGGAGCGCAACGTGTCTAAAATCCTGATGAACGACAAGAACCCGCGCAAGAACCGCAAGAAGATCTGGGGCATCGTCATCGCCTCGGTCGCCTGCCTCATGGCCCTGTTCTACATCGTAATTTCCAGGAGCGGACACTGGCTAGTCGTAGACGACAAATTCGACCATGTGAAATGGGCCGTGATTCTCGATGGCCAGACGGCGAACCTGGAGCGCAACGACTTCGTGGCCGATCTCGTGCAGCAAGGCAAGGTCGATTCCGTAGTCATTCTCGGGCGCAGGGTATACCGCGACAGGAGCAACGTGGATTTTTACGCCGAAGACTTCATGCGCTTGGGCAAGTTCGACCCGGCCACCATTTTCCTTGTCCGCCACGACGACCCCTCCACGCTCAGCGAAGCCTGCACCATAATTCCTTGGCTCAAGAAGCACAAGGCGGACACCGTCCTCATCGTTACCGCCGCCCCCGCGACCCGCAGGGCAAAGCGCATATTCGAAACCCTTTCGGGTGACAAGCCGGTCTACCTGACCGCCGACATCGCCTACAACCGCCAGTACAATGCCGACGCATGGATTTTCAACAGGGAATCCCGCAAGAACTGGATTCGCGAATGGTTTGCCTACGCCAATTCCTTTTACGACCTTTTCGGCGTGTACCCGCTTTCGGAGAAGGATTCCACGTTTTTCTCGAAAATTCGCTCCATTGCCGAAGAAGAGAAGGACGAGCCCATCATAAACCTGCTCGATTTGCAGGCGAAAACGGTAGCCGAAGACAAGCCCGCGCAGGATTCCGGCAAGCAGGCCGAAACGGCCAAGGCCAAGGCTGATACCGCAAAAGCCGATTCGCTCCCCTAGCCCAGCATAGACAAACTTCCCTTTTTGCTAGATTTCTTGGCATGAAAAAATTTGTCAAGATTGCGGCAATCGTCATCGCCGTTTTAGTCGTCCTCGTCATCGCCACCCTCAAATTCGCACCCGGTATCGTGCGAAGCTATGTCGTAGGGCACTCCGAAGAACTCATCGGGCGCAAGGTCGCCATCCAGAACATATCGCTCAACCCGTTCACGTTCAAACTCGAAATTGACAGCCTCGCCGTATTCGAGAAGGACGGTGAAACGCGCTTTGTCGCCTTCGACAAGTTCCGCGTGAACGTCGACCCGCTGCGACTTTTCACGGGTACGGCCGCCGTGAGCGAAATCTACCTGAAGGGGCTATACGCACGCGTGCTCCAGCACGAAGACCGCTTCAACTTCTCCGACATCATCGAGTTCGTCGCCAAGGGCGATACGACTGCATTCGATTCGGCCATGGTCGCAGATAGCCTCGCCGCCAAGGCCGATTCTACCGGCATGGTGAACGCCGTAGAAATCGCAGACGAGCTCCCCTTCAGCATCTCGGTCGAAAACATCGTATTCGAGAAGGGAAACATCATTTACCAGGATACGAAAATCGGATCCAAGATCCAGCTCGACGACTTTTCCATCAGCATTCCCGCGGTTTACCTGAGCAACAAGCAGACCGACATCGGCGTGAGCTTCAAGTTCGCGGATGGCGGCGACCTCAACGTGAAGGTTCTCGCGAACGCGGCGACAAACGATTTCCACGTAGGGGTTGACCTGCGCAAGTTCGCGCTCGCCTGCGGAAAGCCCTACCTGAACGACTTCATCAACTACAAGGACTTCTCGGGTTCGCTCTCCGTCTTGATGGATATCGACGGCAACCTGAACCAAATTCTCGCCTCGAACGTCAAAGGAACGGTCTCGCTCGACGATATCGTGTTGACGGAAACCAGCGGGAGGACTCTCGGCGTGAACCACGTGGGCGTGGGCATCGCAAGCGCGAACGTCGAGAAGAACGAGTTCCGCATCGATTCCGTAATCGTGGACGGCGGTTTCGCGCACCTCGATCTCTACAAGAACGGCAAGACCAACATCGACGTGCTCCTGAAGAAGGGTTCCGCCGACGAGCCGGACAGCACGCAGCTTGCAGCCGACCAGCAGCTCGTTCTCGGCGATGCGCCCGATTCCACGGCAACCGAAGCGAAGCCCGAAGAAGCGGCAAGCCCGGCTGAAGAAACGCCAAAGGCCAAGCCGCTCAAGGCAAAGATAAACAAGCTCCTCGTGCAGAACACCACGGCTAGCGCGACCGACCATTCCATCACCAAGCCGTTCAACTACACCGTCAAGGCGATAACCGTGAAGGGCTCGAACATCAACTTCGACACGCCCTGCACCATCAACGTGAACGCATCGTTCCCCGAAGGCGGAAGCGTCGCCGTGAAGTACAAGGGAGCGCTCAGCGATATCGGCACGATGGATGCCTACATCAGCGTGAAGAACCTCGCCCTCAAGCATTTCAGCAACTACAGCCACCACTTTACCGGCTACCCGATAAGCGCGGGTACGCTTGCCTTCGCGAGCGAGAACAAGATAAAGAACTTCGAACTCGACAGCAAGAACGTTATCGACATCTACAACATCGACGTGGGCGACAAGGATCCGGAATCCGATCCGGAATTCCTGGTCCCGATGAAGGTGGGCCTGTACATCCTCAAGGACAAGGACGACAAGATTGAATTCGACGTTCCCGTACACGGCAACATGAAGGACCCGAAGTTCTCCATCGGGAAAATCATCTGGACGACGGTTTCGAACCTGCTTATCAAGGTGGCGCTCTCCCCGCTCAAGATGGTCGGGAACCTCGCCGCTACCGGAGCCGGGGCCATCGGTATCGACCTCGGGAAGAACGACGAAATCATCATCGACGCGACGCGCGCCTCGTTCACGAGCGAACAGTACGCCAAGGCCTCCAAGATGACCGAAGCCGTCGCGAAAGACAAGAACCTGAAGCTCATCTTCACGCAGTTCTACAACCCGCGCAAGACCACGGAAGCCTACAAAACCATCAAGCTCAAGACGGATTACTACAAGAAGTCGCAGGGCAAGGACAAACTGACCGAACTCGACGAACGCGCCATTGCTGACATGAGCAACAGCGACGAAGGATTCCAGGCATACCTCAAGGAAATCGGGGAAATCGACCAGAAGGCACTCCGCAAGGAAGTCGCCGCACTCGCCGAAACCAGGAACCAGGAATTGCTCAAGGTGCTGCAGCAACAGAAAGGCGTGACCAAGAAGAACATCACGGTCATCACGGCCCCTGCGGACAAGCTTTCGGCCCACCGCGGCAAGGCCCTGTACAAAGTGACCGTCGACGTGCAGTAAATCGCGCTCCCGATTGCCGCGGCTCTCGCCATTTGCAAAATTGGCGCTCGTTCCGAGCGCATTTGGCATCTGCGATGCCATGCGGCTGCATTTCGGCCATAGGTAATGTAAACATTACCTGCGGCACTCAATTTGCACGCATTTGGCTAGGCTCGGCCATGTCAAAACAAAAAAGTTTTGACGTCTTCGACGTCCGTGGCTACGGCTCGAAGATGCAAAAATGCTTTTTGCACTTTCTCGCCTTGCACACTTTTGCCGCGGCTCTCGCCATTTGCTAAATTTGCGCTCGTTATGAGTGAAGAAATGTGCGCCAACCTCTCCCAGAAAGTGCAGGAGATTGCAAAGGCCCCGAAGTACCGCGGAGCCATATTCCAGATTGAAGCCGACGAGAAAGGACTCGCGCTTGTAGACGTGAAGGTATCCAGCCTGAAGGTCTACCTGATGATTGACCCCGAATGCGACAAGATTCTCGAGACCAGGTTCTTTACCTACGGCGGCCCCATATTCACCGCGCTCGCCGACACGTTCTGCAAGATGATTCAGCAGAAGACCATCGACGAGGCGTGCGCCATCACCACAGTGAGCATCGAGGAAAGCCTCCGCGACACGCCCGATGTGAGGGCCATTCCGGAGAGCGCACCCGAAATTTCGCAGATGCAGACGCTTATCGAGATGGTTGCGCAGGTCTACCCCGAAAAGAAGGGAACCGCAATCCTCGTGCGCGAGAAGATGGACCGCATCAAGTACCGCACGCAGACCGCCGAAGGCCGCGCGGAAGCGGATGCGGAATGGAACGCGATGACCAAGCCACAGAAAATCGAGAAAATCGAGGCCTGGCTCCACCAGTCCGTACGCGGCATGCTTCAGGGTGACGGCGGCGACGTCGAGATCCTCGACCTGACCGAAGACAACAGGCTCAAGATACGCTACCAGGGCGCATGTGCCGGCTGCGGCTCCGCCATGGGCGGAACACTCTTCTACATCGAAGACGAACTCAAGAACAACGTGTACTACAACCTGATTGTAGAGCCCGAAGACCCGCTCGACAACCTTCCGCCGAACGCGATGTCCGATGCCGACCGCAATTTGGCCGGACTGGACGACAACAATCCTCCAGCGAGTTTGTTCTAGTTAAAAAAATGTCCTTGAGGACTCCCAACCCCAGAAGCCCGCAAAAGCGGGCTTTTATGTTTCGGGTGCCTTTTTCCTGGGCGCACGGTGCAAACTCGGGCGCTTGTTGCCCGGATGCAACGGCATGACCTTAGCCGTGGCCGAAAGAGAGTGTTCGATCTTCTCCTCACCGATGGAGGAGCACTGTCCCGAGAAAAGTCTGTTGTCAATTGCCATAAATCGTACCTGTGAAAGCGAAAATGGATAAAGCGATATTTATTCAAGATAATTTATTTTTTTCAAATGTCAACAGGCCGTGCCGCGGGAAGCCGGAAATCCCCAAAATGGCGCTATTTTTTGGAAACACTTCGTTCTAAAATCCCTTTTTAAGGTATATTTGGAGCGTTAAAATTCAAAAAAGGAATTATCTATGAGAAACTCGCTCAAACTCGACGGCCAGGTCAAGACTTACCTCGAAGAAAACGAACTCCCGAAGGCATGGTACAACGTCCGTGCCGACATGAAGAAGAAGCCCGCTCCGCTTCTGAACCCGGGCACCGGCAAGCCCGTGACCTTCGAAGACCTGCAGCCCGTGTTCTGCGACGAACTCATCAAGCAGGAACTCGACAACGATACGCCGTACATTCCTATTCCCGAAGACATCCTCACGTTCTACAAGATGTACCGTCCGTCGCCGCTGGTCCGTGCCTACTTCCTCGAACAGGCTCTCGGCACCCCGGCCCACATCTACTACAAGTTTGAAGGCAACAACACCTCGGGTTCTCACAAGCTCAACTCCGCCATCGCTCAGGCCTACTACGCCAAGAAGCAGGGCCTCAAGGGCGTGACGACCGAAACGGGTGCAGGCCAGTGGGGCACCGCCCTTTCCATGGCTTCCGCCTTCTTCGGCCTCGACTGCCAGGTGTACATGGTGAAGGTTTCCTACGAACAGAAGCCGTTCCGCCGCGAAGTGATGCGCACTTACGGTGCCAAGGTGACCCCGTCCCCGTCCATGACGACCGACATCGGCAAGAAGATCAACGCTGAATTCCCGGGCACCACCGGAAGCCTCGGCTGCGCCATCTCCGAAGCCGTGGAAGCCGCCGTGAAGCAGGAAGGCTACCGCTATGTTCTCGGTTCCGTGCTGAACCAGGTGCTCCTCCACCAGTCCGTCATCGGTCTCGAAACGAAGGCCGCCCTCGACAAGCTCGGCGTGAAGGCCGACCTCATCATCGGTTGCGCTGGCGGTGGTTCCAACCTCGGTGGTCTTATCAGCCCGTTCGTCGGCGAAAAGCTCCGTGGCGAAGCCGACTACGATATTCTCGCCGTTGAACCGGCCAGCTGCCCGAGCTTCACTCGCGGTAAGTACGCCTACGACTTCTGCGATACCGGCATGGTCTGCCCGCTCGCCAAGATGTACACGCTGGGCTCCAGCTTCATTCCGTCTGCCAACCACGCCGGTGGCCTCCGTTACCACGGCATGAGCAGCATCCTCTCTGAACTCTACGATCAGGGCCTGATGCGCGCTACTTCCGTCGAACAGACGAAGGTGTTCGAAGCCGCCAAGCTCTTCGCCCAGACCGAAGGCATCCTCCCGGCTCCGGAATCCAGCCACGCCATCCGCGCCACAATCGACGAAGCCCTCAAGTGCAAGGAATCGGGCCAGGCCAAGAACATCGTGTTCGGCCTCACCGGTACGGGTTACTTCGACATGGTCGCCTACCAGAAGTTCAACGACGGCGAAATGAACGACTACATCCCGACGGATGAAGATATCGCCAAGAGCCTCGCCAAGCTTCCGCAGATTGGCTAATCGTTAAAGCGACAACGCAATTAAAAAGCCCCGGATTAATTCCGGGGTTTTTCTTGCTATTAACGCTTTCTTTTGAAAATCAAGTTTGCGCTAGCGTATCAAAATTATTGTTCGTCACTCGTCTCTTCGGCAGGCGATTCGGCAGCCGTCTCCTGGGACTTTTTATGACGCCTTTTGCGAACGAAGTCCCAAATGCCGCCCAAGGCACCGAACACGATAATCGCGACCCAAAGGATATTGTTTATAACGAAGGCACGGATGTAATCCAGGACGCCCGGTTCCTCGGACTCATACAGGAGCAAGTCGAAAGTCTCGTCGGGGTTGTTGTACATAACGAACTTCAGGAACAAGGTCTTCTCTTTTACGACATCGATGAGGATGGTGGAGCAAATCGTAGTATCTTCTTCGCAGACCACGACATTCCCGTGGATATCGCCCCATTCCGCCTTTTTGGTGACTTCGATGCGGTTCGTAGTCTTGATGAAATCCTTAAGAATGGCGGAATCACCGGGGTTCTTGATTTTAAGAGGCACTTCGCCATCGTCGAGCTTGAGCACGATACCTTCTTTCGAGAGGACGTAGTCTTCGCCCTCATAGGTATCCTTGTTCATCGCCGCTTCGATTTCCTTTTCGGCAATCTTTCCCGTCACGGCACCGACTCCAACGCCGACCAACTTACCCAGTCCGCCACGGCCCTTGTCCGCCACAGCGGCAGAAGAGAGCAGCAAGAGAGAAATCAGGAAGACCAGAATGGACTTCGGGAGGAAAGCACGATTATTTTGTTCACGATTGAGGATATTCATGTTGTTCTCCATAATTTGTCCCCAAAGATAACAATTCGCATTCTCTTACTTTATTTCAACCAAGAATTCGAGAGCCAGATTCCCGTCACGAGTGAGGGCGACTTGAGGCTTTGTCGGGAAATCCGCCAGGCGCTTGCGCAGGATTTTCACAAGCTCCTGCCCGAAATCCGGTCGCAGCCCGAAGTTCAGGTCAAACGAAATTTTCGCATAGGCGACATTCCCCTTGAACTGATTCTTTTCGACAGGAACAGCCTTCTTCTTGATATCGAGAAATTCGACTTTGCACGTACCCTCGGTTCCAAGGATATTTTTCCAGGCACCGTTGAACTTTTCGGCAAAGTCCAGCACATCGCCGAAGTTCTTGCGGTACCTCGCGCCCACATTTTTCACAAGGCCGTACCGGCCGTAATTCGAAGTATCCACGAAAACGACGCGGTCCATTTTCTCGACAACCGCCGCGACGTTCTTGACCGCCTCGCCGACGGAATCAGCCTTCGCAGACCCTTCCACATGATTGCGCAACTCGCGCAGGGCGTTTTCGACAGCATAGACATGGGTGAGCAAATCTTCGCCGGAGAACGAGGCGAAACGCTTCAAAGGAGCGGGCACAATCCATTCGCCACGATTAAAATCATAAGTAAATTTGTCCTTGCCGCCCTTGTTCTTCAGGTGCATCACGGTCGAGCGGTCCGCCATAAGCGACAGGGAATCAAACGTCAACACCATAGACGGATAGGGTTTCAGGATAGAATCAGCCACCGTCGGTTTTACACTCACGTCATACCGCAACTTCGCTCGACCCATGCCACGTGCATTATCGAACTTTACCGTAAACAAGCCAACCTCCATTGACGGGACCTGTGCCGACAGCGACACGTCCACCTTGTCCAAGATGATTTCGTCATAGACCAGCCAGTTCGCGTCCGTCACGTAGACCAAGACCTTCACATAGAAATTTACCGAGGCATCAACATCCTTGGCATTCAGCAGTCCCGTGTCGACATTCCCCTTGTACTTGAGCGTTTTGGGCCTAACCTTGAACACGATGTAGTTCTTGCCTTTACGCAATTTGACTTTACCGGACACGGCAGGCAGGGAATCACCGTACAGTTCCACAAAATCGCGTTCACTGTATTCCTTGTGAACATCCTGAAGGGCGTGGTTCAAGAAGGCCACGCCACCCAACGGAAGTTTTTCGACAAAGACGCTATCCAAGATTTTCTTCGCTTCCGCCAGAATAATCAGGTCGTCATCGCCTATCGTTGCGTCTATGGCATATTCAGCGACCCGAAAATAATTATCGATATTCTTGGCGACATCCCCTAAGCTGTAGCTCGTTTTGCCGAACGAAAAACCCTTGCTTTCAAGGAACGGAATTTCGATTTTTTCCAGCGGTTCAAAAAAATTATCTAGCGAAAAATACGGTTCGATTTCACGCGACAACTGCAAATTATCCTTCGCCCCGTCCTTGGACAGGAAAATCTTGAAATTACCACCTTGGACCTGCGTCGGCCAGCTTTTCGTATCCACGTCCGTCAATCCGGGCATTTCCAAGACGAACGATTCGAAATTCGTCTTCATCGCAGAACCATTCTTGTCTTTATTATACTTGAAATCAAACGAAACCGTAGTATTGAGGGCGGACTGTTTTTTCATCAGCCCGAAATCCAGTAGCACGCTATCCGTATTGAGCTTGAAATCAAGGCCCGACAAATAAACAAAGTCGTCTGAAAAACAGGAATCACCTTTCAAAGCCAAGAGGTCGATGGTACGCAATTTGGTATTCGCACCACGTCCCACATTGAGTCCAATGGCAGAAAAGAAACGGGAAAACCGCCTCAAGGAACTATTCCTTATATTCAAGGAATCCATCGTCTTTTTCAGACCCGGCAAGTCCAGCAGCAACGTATCCTTGTTTTCCCTCATATTGCCCCGCAAGGCGAGCATTATGTTCGTCCTCGCCGCATCGACCATACCGACCATTTCCGATGCGCTGTACCATCTACCGTCTATTTTCAAGGATCCACCCATCCCGATATACGGAATAACAAAATTCTCGTCAAATCGAGGCATGCTCGAGTCCGCACTGACGACATCGAGTTTCAAGGCTGTCGACGGATCATTGGACTTCGCATTTTTCTTGCCGCATAAAACATTCGGCGCATACGGAGGCGCTTTTGTATCCAAGTAGACATCTTCTACATCGAGATCTTGCAAGTACGCATAAGCCCCGCCAACACAAAACACAAAGGCGGTAACTACAAAAGAACCGATAAAATTGCGAACAAAATTCATAATTTTCTCCTCATGGCGTTTTTCATAACGCCTTTTCGATAAAATACAAAAATGAATAAATCTGACCAATCCGGGTGGACTAGCAGCTCACGGCAAGTTCACTGATGGCGAGCGCAGGTACCTGATAACTGGAGAACGGATTGTAGTATTCGTTCCCGACAGCGACAATGTTCTTCATGATGTCGAAGAAGTTTCCGCTGAGGGTCACGCCATCGACCGGATGCTGGACGACACCGTTCTCGCACCAGAAACCGTGCGCACCGATGCTCAGTTCTCCGCTCACGGAATTGCAGCCCGAATTGCCTTCGAGACGAACCACGAAAAGGCACTTGGGGAACATCTTCAAAAGTTCAGCCGTCCCCCGCTCGCCCGCCGGCACAAGCACGTTGTGGAACGCGGTAGTCATCTTGCTCCCGAAGCCGCGGGCACCGTTCCCGGTAGACTTGCAACCCGCCTTGGAGGCCGTCTCCAGGTTGTAAAGCGCAGACGTAAAGCGCCCGCCATCGACAACCTTCACGCGCTCCGCGGGCACGCCTTCGGAATCGACGTAGGTCACGTGCTGGAACATTTCACCCTGCGGGTCATTCCAGAGGGAAAACGCCGGAGAGGCAATCATCTCGCCTTCCTTGCCGGCAAGGCGAGAAAGTCCCTTCTGCATAGTCTCCGCAAAGAAGGGCGGCTCGTACATGCTCAGGAAGCGAGCCGCAATGCGTTCCGAAAGCACGACAGGAATGTTGCCGCCTTCAATCTTTTTCGCACCGAAAAGTTCCGTCGCGTATGTGGCCGCACGGGTGGCAATTTCATCGATGCTGAAGCTGTTCCAATCGCGGCCCGACTTCACGAAGTTGCCAAGCTTGGTAACGCCATCGCGGCTTGCCACGGCACCAACACCCGCAGAAGCGGCATTTGAGCGGACCTCGTAAAAAGCGCCCTTGCTGTTTGCAACCACAAAGGTGTTGTGGTCAGTATCTGCACCGAGGTACGGAATATTCTGGATTTCGCTAGACTTCGCAAAGGTCGCCTTCTCGAGGTCGATGCAGAAGTCCTTCATCTTAGCAAGGTCAAGACTTTCGAGTGCCGGATCGTAGTTCGGCTGGCCTGCGGGAACCTCGACCGGAGCGGGCAATTCGATATCCACCTTCTCCGTCCAAGCCGTGTGCGAAAGCGCATCCTTGAGCGTCTGCTGCAGGGATTCCTTCGTGAGGCGTTCCGTGTGCGCGTAGCCCGGATGACCGTCCTTGATAACGCGAATGCCTACCCCGACGGAATCGGAAATTTCGGTATTCTGCACCTGGCCCTGAAAAACGGAAAGGCCTTCAGAATGCGTATTGGATGCGATGACATCGAACTGTTCTGCCTCGCCCTTTGCGAGGTCGCATATACAAGAAACTGCGTCGGTAATATTCATTATGCATTCCTCTTTGCTTTGCTGGCCAGCATGCGCCAGTAAGCGGCAGGGCTGCCAGTCACGGATTCCAGAGCGGAGGCCAGTTCGAGCGTAATCTCGACCGTACCTGCAATCAAGCCCTCAAGCGTCTCCATCGAGACTCCCAGACGGCGGGCAAATTCAGCCTTGTCCATCTTGAGCCATTCGATACCTTCGAGAATTGCCTGCCCCGGAGTGGGCGTTCCATGCCTTGCCATAATTAGTTCCTAGTCATTAGTCATTGGTCACTAGAAGTCCACGTCCTTCCAGCCTTCCGCACCGAAGCGGAGGTCGCGTTCCACAAATTCCCAAATCAAGAGTTTCTTGCCCTTGAGCACGCCTGCCTTGCGGGCGAGTTTTTCGCGCACCAGCGTGGAAGCGCCGCCATCGCTCACGATAGATGCGACCGGGCGGTTCATGTTCTTCGCGAAATGCGCAATCCAGCCGGCGTTCACGGGAGCGTCTGTCTGGTAGATACGGCTGAAACTGTCGCCGAGAATCAAGATTTCGGACTTGCGGAAATCGTCCTTGAAGGGGGTTACAGTTGTGTCATAAATGAGCGAGTTGTCGTAATAGAGCGAGTCTTTACCCACGCAAAAATGAGACCTATAACACGATATATCTCCTTGGCAATTTTTGTTCAACGAATCCAAGCAATCGTGTAAACTCTGACCCGAACCCGTGTCACTTTTTTCCACGATGTTCTGTTGCATCACAACATGTCCCGTCACTTTCTGCACTTTGAACACGCCAAACTTGTTCAGTCCGCTCATCTCGCCCACATCGCCCATGCGGTCGGCAACGGAATCAGAACTGGCGTAGCTCACGCTTTCTTCACCAATGTCCACAAAGCCCGCATCCGCCATTTCACGTACCTTCTTCGAGATTTCAGCAGCGGCAAGTTCAGCTCCGCGCGGAGTCCAGTGCGTGTCATCGTTCAGGTAGAGCGGCCCGAGGCTCGCATCGTCCTTCTTCGCAGCCAGCAGCGGTGTATATAAATCAACAGTATTAAAGCCAGCACGCGTAAGCGAATCAAGGATTTTCTTGCCATGGCCCGCGCCGTTCAATCCTGAAGCATTCTCAGCACCCACAGCAGCCGAAGCGCCGGTCAGCCGTTCAGGATAGATGCTCGGCTTGCCCGGGGTAACCACCACGAGCAGTTCCACGCCCTTCGCCTTGAGCTGGTCACGGAATTTTTCAATTGCCGTAATCGGGTTGTCGAGCTTCGCGCTGCGCACGTCCAGCGGGGACGGCTGCACCAGGAATTCAACGTCCTGCCGGTAGAATAGCCAGCGGTCGGACGCCTCGGCTGTTTCGCGCCCGCAAGACTTGCCAATGCATTTGCCCGCAGCGCCCAGCACGACCTTCTCGCCCGGGTCGTTGAAAATATTCCATACAGCGAGCTGGTAGCGCGGGCGCACGGCAAGCACCAGCGCATTCTCGTCTTCGACCTTCTTCTCGAAGGCGCGCAGGTAACGGCTCGTCCATACGCCATAATGCTTGACCGCAAGGAACGCACGCCAGAGCGAGAACTGCTCAAACTCGCCCACGACCGCCTTCAGGGTAGAATCAGCTGCCTTGAAATTTTCCGGCTCGTCCTCGAGGGTTGCAAGCAGCGTATCCGCCTGCTTGAGCAGCTTGTAGCCTACCTCCGCGGTATCGAGCTGCGCATACGCATTGACGGTCAGCGCAACCGCCTCCAAATCCGAAAGCGCCCCGATGACCGGTTCCAGCGCATCCGCAGTTTCTGCACCGCCCGCGATGGCCTCTCGCGCACCGCGCCAGGCAGAGTCCAGCCTAGCCGCGCCCGCTGCCATGTTCGACTCGCGCACGAACGGCGTGTAGACAACGTCCTTAAAGATGTCGAAGGAGACAAACCGTTTCTCGCCACGCAGGTCCGCGACCGCCTGCACCGTAAACGGAAGCAGGAGCAAGAGAGCAAACAAAACAACTATTGCAATGTACTTTTTATTCACGAGATGAAAGATACAAAAATGAAGGCGGCACGTTCCAACCCCAATGTCATGCTGAGGACGCTCAGCAACAGATATAAACATTCTGACCCTGCCGTCATGCTGAGGACGCTCAGCATCAGATATAAACATTCCGACCCTGTCCTGACCTGCGTCAGGATGACCAAGCGTCAGGGTGACTGTGGAGAGTGTCCTCAGGGTGACGATGGAACAAAAAAAGCTGGCGGAATAATCCACCAGCGTAAAGACCCGGTCCGCGACTCGAACGCGGAGCTCATCCTTAGGAGGGACGCGTTTTATCCTGTTAAACTAACCAGGCATGCAACCGACGGCCTTGCGGCACATCAAGTTCGCGACAAATATAACTAAAAGCGCCAAATTTGTCAGCGGAAAAAACTACGCCTAGTAAGCGTGGTCGCAGTCCACGTTCTCCTTGCCCTTGATACCGTTCGCGCACTCGATGAGGCCCTGGAGTTCGCCGTTACGGAACGTACCCCAGCTCTTCTTGTCCTTCTTCTCGGTAAGGCAAACCTTGTTCGTAGTCGTGGAGTCGATGCCTTCCTGGCCATTCACGGGAATCCAGTCGTAGCACGTCTCCTTCACGGTAAACGTCATGTACTTGCCGTCGAGCTTGCCATCGCGGTAGTTGCCGAAGGAATAGCCGAGATCGTTAGGACCGTGGAGCTTGCCCTTCTTGTAGTCGATGGTCACCTTGTCCTTCGGCTTGTTCTTTTCGCGCTCTTCTTTCTTCTTGGCGAAAGCCTCTTCGGCTTCCTTCTTCTTCTTGCCCTTGAGCTTGGAGATGCGCTTCTTTTCTTTCTTGTCGGCAGCCTCGATAGCTTCCGGATCTTCGACAAACGGGTAGTGCACCACCACGCGCCCATGAATCTCGTTATCCCAGTACGGGATTTCGGCCATGAGGAATCCCTTGTGCGAGAACATGTTCACCATGCCATGCACAGCACCCTTGCGGTACGGGACTTCGAGGTGGAGGAAGTAGTACTTCTCGAGTTTCTTCTTTTTCTTTTTGTCGGTCACGCTCAGGTTGTCCATCGCGCTGTAGCGGTAGAACTTGGCGGTGCCGTTCTTCACGCCGTGGAAGTATTCGGCGGTGTAAAGCACCTTGCCGAAGTCCTTGCCCTGGCGGGCCGGGAGCGTGAGGTCGTTGCCGTAGCCGGTCTCGTGACCATGGAACTTGCCTTCCTCGTCGACGTTCATGACGTTCTCGACGTAACCGTTCACGAGGAACCCGGTCCACGTGTTGCCGTCCTTGCAGCGCACGTCACTATAGTCGGGGAAACTGCCGATGGATTCGGGCAACAGCTTTTCGGGAAGGCCCGAGATGCTGAACACGCCCTTCTTGTCCCAATCGAGGAACCTTTCGGTACCGGGACGTTCGTGATACTGGAAGAAGCAGAGGATGCTGTCGGCGTTCGCCTTGTGCTCCTGGAAATACTTGCCGAAGTCGGTCAAGTTGGAATTGTCGTCGCCCTTCGACTTCTTCTTGGAATCGGGGAACTTCTGCGCGACGGCACCATTGACCTTGCCGCCCTCCTTGAAGTCGGAGAGCTTGAAGCCGCTGTTGTTCAGGTGGTCGACGCACATGTCGAGGCTCTTCGAGTAGGTTTCACTCGTATCGCTGCAGTCCTTCGCATGGCACGGAAGAATCTGGAACTGCGGCAAATCCCATACTTTGTTCACTTTCGTGAGGATTTCGCCTTCCTGCCAGTCCATGCCCTCGGTCTCTTCCACATTGAAGCAACCACAAATCCAGGCGTCGCCGTAGGTCTTGATGCCCAGACGCTCTTGTTCGGAAGGGGTCACATGCGCGACGTTTTCCATCCAGCAGTCAAAATATTTCGGGGAAAGTTCCTGCGCGCCAGCAACGGTAACGGCGGCGGCAAGCATAAAAAAGGCTTTGTACAGAGGTCTTTTCATTTGTGTTTTCCTATTCCGAAATAAATATAGACAACTTTTTCTGTTACGCAACAGGTTGTAAGAAAAAAACGTGGAAGAAAACGCCACGGAAGCACCGGAGCGCATCAACCGCCCGAAAGTTTGACCGTATAGCCTTTCTTTTCGAGTTCTGTTTTCAAAATATTACGTTTGTCGCCCTGGATTTCGATGTTGAAATCCTTTACCGAGCCACCTACCCCGCACTTCTGCTTGAGCGCGCGGGCCAAGTCCTTCAGCTCGTCCTCGTCCAGCGGGATTCCCGAAACGACGCTCGCCATCTTGCCGCCACCCAGGCGCTTGAGCGTTATGCGCACGACGCCGTCGCCCTGCGGGCGCTCGGCCTTCGGTTTTTCCTCTTTCACGCGGCCTACTCCGGTCGCAAAAACAAGCGTTGAACGATCTTCGATAGACATTACTGCCTCTCCTCTTTGCCGGCGCTATTCTCAGCCTCGGAACTGGCGGTTTTCTCCGCTTCAGCACCGCCCGCGGCATCCCCAGCCGGCGATTCACCTTCCTTTATAATCGGATGCTCCATCTTCACGAGGCGCGGATCCTGGTGGTTGAACACGAGCGCGCAAATCACGATGACGGCGACATAAAAGAGCAATGCGGCAAGGAGCGCAAGCAAATCGCCCGACACGGCCTGCACCTTCACGAAAATAAGGACGCAGCACGGCATGGCGAGCAGGCACAAGATACCCGGAATGTTTTTCTTCATGGAGTGAAAGATAGTAAACAGCGAGATGCGATTATACGAAAAAAGGGTCGGCATTGGCTGTCCGACCCCGTCCTGACTTGCGTCACGGTAATATTCAAAGGAACTGTTACTTGACGTCCATGTCGTACGTCTTGCCGTCGGCAGTGACCTGATAGCGGCCCTTGAACCCGCGGAAATGCGCGACGCCGTCTTCACCGGCGACTGCGGTAGTCTCAGTGGTCCAGACCTTGTGCCACAGGTCGTAAACGCGCTTCGCGGCAGGCTTCTCGCGACCGTCGGCAGCGACGATGCCACCGTTCTTGACCCAATGGCGGTTGTCCCAGAATCCCCACAGCACGATGCCGTTGATGGCGGGATGGCTGAACGCCGTACGGATGAAGGTTTCGAACTTTTCGGCCTGCACCTCTTCGCTGTCGTTCATGCCCACCTGCCAGTCACCCACGTCGAACTCGGTGACCTTGA
Source organism: Fibrobacter sp. (assembly GCF_017551775.1). Lineage (NCBI taxonomy): Bacteria > Pseudomonadati > Fibrobacterota > Fibrobacteria > Fibrobacterales > Fibrobacteraceae > Fibrobacter > Fibrobacter sp. The sequence goes on from NZ_JAFZKX010000007.1 coordinate 31,146, forward strand.
TGGGAAGCCCGAGCTTTGCGAGCTTGTCGAGGCGTTCCTTGATGAGTCCCGGCACCACCGGACGCAGGCCGAAGTGGCACTGCACGCCGATACCGTGAACAGGCACCTTGCGGTCAAGCATTCCCTTGATGAGGCTTACGTAGCGGTCGGTCTCGCCCGCGGCAACCACGTTGTACTCGTTGATGTAGAGCTTCGCGTCGGGGTCCGCGCGGTGCGCCCAGATGAACGCGCTGTCGAGGACACCCCAACCACAGGTATTGAAGGTGTAGGATTCGTGCAGAGGTTCGTTCCACACGTCGTATTCCGTAATCTTGCCCTTGTATTCCTTGAGGTCGCGTTCGATGCGCGCCTTCAGGTACTTCTCGAAATCCTTGCAGTGCTTGGGCTTCTCGGGGTTAGAATAGTGCTTGTCGAAACCGTAGCCCTGGTGGCCCCACATGAGGGCGTGGCCACGCAACTTCCAGCCGTATTCCTGCGTGAAGTACACGTAGCGGTACATTTCCTCTTTCTTTATCTTGCCCTTCTTCGGCTCGTATTCGGGCCACTTGAACTGGTTCTCGCTCACCGCATGCCAGAAGAACTTCCGAGCCTCGGCCTTGTACCAGTTCTCGACGCTGTCGCGCTTGTCGCCCGTCGTGATGTTGAGCGCCGTACCGAACGGGAACGCGTGGCGCTTGAGTTTCACCGAGACCTTCGAACCCGGCTTCGCCTTCACGGTGAAGTCCTTCTTGCGCAGGCTGTCGATGCGGGATTCCGCAGCATTGTACCAGGCGGTATCCATCGCGTCGGACTTTTCGATTTCCACGTCGTCAATCTGCATCCAGCCCTTCTGGAGGCCCACATGGAACGTGACGTTGTTGAGCCCGTAGCCCTTCTGGTCGGCAAGGAACGTCATCGAGAAGGTCTGCCACTTGTCGGTGAGCTGGAAGCTTCCGCTTTCCTTCTGGCGGTAGTCCGGAGGGCCGCCCTGCACCACGGCGTTGATAGGCATGTTGCCCTTCGCCTTGAACGTGAGCGTGTAGTAGGCGGAATCCGCAAGCCACTTGGGCGGCTGCAACTGGAGGCCCCACCAGATTTTCGGGAGTTCCTTCACCACGACCTTCGCGCCTTCGGAACCGTCTACGCCGAGACCCATGACACCGATCTGCTGTTCGACCTTCGCCGGACCGTCCGGGTTGTTCCACAGGTACCACCCGCCGTCGCCATAAGACATGTCGCCGTTGGTCAGCACGTTCTGCGCCAGGGCCGGAGCGGCAATCACGGCCGCCGTAAAGGCAATCGCCGATTTAACTTTCGAGAAATCCATAATAAACCTCTTTCCTTTCGCCCAGAATATAACTTATGGGCCAGCACTTTACTTCTATAAAATGCCTTTTTTCGGTTACAAAAATGAACAGAAGTGTTTGAGAAAATACCAAAGTGTAGCAAGTGTATCTAAACCAGCCTTTTTAGCCCGCCTTTTCAGCTATCTATTGTCCTGCGGTTCATTTTTATTACTTTTAAAGCATGCATTACACACCCTACCGCGATTTGCTCCTCAGGCTATTCCCGAACTACCTCAAGGTGCGCAAGCTCCCGCTGAACGGCGGCATGAGCTGCCCGAACCTCGACGGCACCAAGGGATTCTCCGGATGCAGCTACTGCAACAACCGCAGTTTCAGCCCGGTGTTTGACCAGGCGAAAGTCTCCATCCAGGAACAGCTCGACAAGTTCGTGCCGCGCCTGCGCGAAAAGTACCCGCATGCGGGCATCCTCGCCTACCTGCAGCCGTACACGAACACGCACGCGCCGCTCGAGCACCTGAAGGGAATCATCGACCCGATTATAAACCACGAAGAAATTGCGGGACTCGCGATAGGGACCCGCCCGGACTGCCTCGAACCCGAAAAGGTGGCATACCTCGCCGAGATAAACAAGAAGAAGCCGGTCATCGTGGAAATCGGCCTGCAGACGGCAAACGACCTTACGCTCGCGGCCATCAACCGCAGGCACACACTCGCCGAATTCGAAGACGCGGTGAAGCGCTGCCAGGCGGCCGCCCTCACCGTCACCACGCACGTGATTGTCGGGCTCCCCGGCGAGACATTGGTAGATTTCAAGAAGACGGCCGAAGTCGTACGCGACCTGCACCTCGCCGCCGTGAAGATTCACCCGCTGCACATCGTCGCGGGTACCGTGATGGCACAGGATTTTTCCGCCGGAGAAATCAAGCTGCTGGAATTCGAGGAATACTGCGCCGCCGTCGCCGAGATGATAAAGATTATCGGGCCCGGGACCGCCATCGAGCGCTTCAGCGGCGAAAGCCCGAGCGACATGCTCATCGCCCCGAACTGGTGCGGAGAACGCGACAGGATTATCGCCACCGTAGAAAGCATTCTGGACAGGGATTAAAATGAAAAAAATCGAAGACTACATCATTTCCGTTCCGGATTTCCCGAAGCCGGGCATCCTGTTCCGCGACATCACGGGAATCCTGAACGATGCCGAAGGCCTAAGGCTCACGCTCGAAGCCCTCTACAAGGCGCTCGAAAACGTAGAATTCGACCTGATTGCCGGACTCGAGGCGCGAGGCTTCCTGTTCGGGGTATCGCTCGCCGAGCATTTTCACAAGCCGTTCGTGCCCGTACGCAAAAAAGGCAAGCTCCCCCGCGAAACAGTTTCGATAGAATACGACCTCGAATACGGCAGCGCCTGCATCGAGGTGCACAAGGACGCCGTGAAGCCGGGACAGAAGGTGGTCATCATTGACGACCTGCTCGCGACCGGCGGTACGGCGAAAGCGGCGGCACGCCTCATCGAGAAGTTGGGCGGCAAGGTGGAAATGCTCCTGTTCGTCATCGAGCTCTTCGACCTGCATGGCCGCGACGTGCTGAAGGGCTACAACATCGAGACGCTCACGAGATTCCCGGGGCACTAGGACACCCGCCGCACAGACGCCACCGCGCATCAAAAAAAGCATCCAAAAAAAGGGACCCGCCGGCGAAGCCGGCGGTTCTTCATATACGGGCGTAGCCCTACAATACTAGCGGCGTGCAAGGGCACGCACGTCAATCTGCCACCTGCAAAAGTCCTTACTTGGCCG